>CAMLEQ010000386.1 GCA_946479015.1 uncultured Gemmatimonadota bacterium
GGCTCAGCGCGAGCGTGTGGGGGCGGGACCGGCGGCGCGCGGAGGCGGTGGCGCAACGCCTCGACGCGGGCACGGTGGTGATCAACGACACGGTGGTAGCGGTGGGGATCGCCGAGGTTCCGCACGGTGGCGTGAAGGAGAGCGGCCAGGGTCGCTCGCACGGCGCTCCGGGGCTGCTGGAGTGCGTGCGCACGAAGACCGTGGTGGCGGACCGGCTGGCGGGCGCTCGCCAGCCCTGGTGGTTCGGTTACGGCCCGGAGCACGCGAGGAACGTCGACGCCTTCGTCCGATTCTGGCACGGCGGGTCTCTCGCCGAGCGCCTCGGCGGCATCTGGCGCTCGGTGCGCATGCTCTTCCGGCACGAGAGAGCGCTGTAGCGCCCGCGCGCACTTGATCGGCGCGTGAGCGCGGGTCACCTTACGACCCGTGATCGGGTTCCTCATCGTCTTCGACACCGTCCTGCTCGCGCTCCGGCGCGTGCTCCTCGTGGCGGCGGTGCTGCTGTTCATCGTGTTCGCCGTGGACTGGCTCGTCCGGACCCGGCGGATCAACCCGTTCGGCCCGGTGGCGCGGTTCTTCCGCAAGACCGTGGATCCGCTGATCGCGCCGGTGGAGCGGCGCGTGGTGCGGGCCGGCGGGATGCCGACCAGCGCCCCCTGGTGGACGCTCGTGGCGGTGGTGGTGGGCGGGATCCTGCTGATCGTCGCGCTCCAGTTCATCCGCGGGCTGGTGGTGAGCGCGGCGTTCGCGACCCAGCGCGGCTCGCGCGGGCTCTACGACCTGCTCGTGAGCTGGACGTTCGGGATCCTGCAACTGGCGCTGATCGTGCGCATCATCGCGAGCTGGATCCAGCTCGATCCCTACAAGCCCTGGATCCGCTGGTCGGTATCGCTCACCGAATGGCTCCTGCGCCCTCTCCGGTCGGTGATCCCGCCGTTCGGGATGATTGACGTGACGCCGATCGTCGCGTATTTCGTGCTGGCGCTTCTCGAAGGGTTCATGCATTCCATCGGCGCATGAGCGATCTCATGGTGCAGGAGCGGGCCGGGGCGGTGCGCTTCAGCGTGCGCGTGCAGCCGCGCGCCGGACGCACGGCGCTGGATGGCACGCACGCCGGAGCGCTGCGGGTGCGGCTGGCCGCCGCGCCGGTGGACGGCGCGGCGAACGAGGCGCTCGTCGAGCTGCTCGCGGACCGGCTGGACGTGCCGCGGAGCGCGATCACGATCGTGAGCGGCGCGACGTCGCGCACGAAGTTGGTGGAAGTTCATGGCGTGGACGCGGCGAGAGCGCGTGAGCTCGCCGCCAGACGCTGACCCTCACCGGACGATCATGGCGACGATTCTCCTGATCGGGCACGATGCGGCGCTCCTCGAGGGGCTCGCGCAATCGCTCGCGGGCGCGGGGCACCGGCCGCGCATCGCGCACACGGCCGCCGAAGGGCTGGAGACGGCGGTGGTGTTTCCCCCGCTCGCCGTGATCGTGGAGCGGCGGCTGGCGCTCGCCGACCCGGAGCTGCTGCGCATCCCGCTGGCGCGGGGGGGCGCCCTGCTGCTCTACCGGACCGACGATTCGGGGCCGGCGACGTTGGCGCCGCCGCAGCAGCGCCTCGTGCTCGCCGACCTCACGCTGCCGCTCGAGCGCCACCGCCTGCTCGCGCTCGTGCAGCGCGTGGCCGAGCGGGTGCGGGCGACGGGAGGGAGGCATCCGACGCCGCCGGAGCACAGGGCGTACTGAGCGGGCGCGGGGCGCGGGGCGCGGGGCGCGGGATGCGGGATGCGGGATGCGGGACTGGGGAATCGGGACTCGGGAGAGGCAGCGAGGGGGGGGGGGGGGGGGCGCCCCCCCCCCCCCCCCGCGGGGGGGGGGGGGCGGCGCCCCCGCCGCCCCCCGGGGGACACCCCAGTCCCCGGTGGCGAGTCACGCGTCCCCAGGCCCCCCCCCCCCGCCAACCGGGGGGGGGGCCGGCCCCGCGGGGGGGGGCCCCCGCGACCTCCCCCGTTGCCGCCGTCCCCCCCCCCCCCCCCCGGGGGCCCCCCGCCCCCCGCGCCCCGAGTCCCGCCTCAGCGCTCCCTCACCAGGATCGCCGATTCCGGATTGCTCAGCATCACCGACCTGACGGGCTCACCGAGGGTGCCGTCCTCGCGGAGGGGGCGCCAGGTGACCCCGGTGGGAAGCGGCACCTTCACCGCCGTCTCCGGGCCGTAGCTCTGCGTGTCCCAGCCGATCCGCGGCCGCACGAGCACCAGCGCCCGGTCGAAGTTGCGCGCCCAGATCCGGTACGTGTGGCCGGTCGCGTCCTTCCCATCCTGGTAGACGTGACGATCCTCCGTCGGGTGGCCGATGTTCACCTCCTGCGCCTTCAGCCACATCTTGTCGAACGGCTCCTTCCACGCCGCCTCCATGTCGATCAGGAGGTGGTCCGGGTTCTCGGGCACCACCAGGTAGTAGCTCGCGAGCTCCCACATCTTGAGCCGCCCGCCGCGCGAGGCGTAGCTCCCGGCATCGAAGCCGCTCCCGAGCTTGTCGGCCTCGCTCCAACTGTTCGCCGACACCATCTCCACGGTCACCCCCTTCGACAGCAGGTCCTCGATGAACTTCCAGCGCTCCTGCATGTCGCCGTGGAGCGGGTTGTTCATCTTCTCGAGGTGGGCGCCGCCCGCGGCCAGGATCATGTCCACGTCGAACGGCTTCATGTACTCCGACGTGTTGAGCAGCAGGATCTTCGGCGCCACCGCGGCGTGGATCTCGCGCAGCACCTCGCACACGTCGCGCTCGTACCCGGTGAAGCCCGGGTACTCGAGCACGTTCACCTTGTTGATGCGACCGCGGACGTCGGCCGACGCGTGCTCGTCGAAGAAGATCCCATCGGTGTTGCGCGTCACGCGCTTCGCCCGGTCCACCTGGTAGGCGCGGGCACCGCGGTCGCCGGGGTTGATCGCCCACCGGTCGGAATCCCAGATGTGGACCGTCACGCGCGACGCCGGGCTCTTGGGGGCGCCGGCGGTGTGGAGGAACGCATCCTCGAGGTGGTACTCCGGGTGCGACGCGAACCAGCCGAGCATGTCCTCGTAGTAGCCCGAGGTGAGGTCCGTGCCCGCCTTCCCCTTCTTCGGCTGCAGCACCGTCCACTGCAGGGCGTAGGGGAAGTAGCCGAGCGCCGGGTTGCGCGCCTTGTACTCGGAGACCGGGCCGGACATCACGTAGTCGAAGTGCGCCGCCGCCCACGCCACCTCCGCCGCGCGCTGCGACTTGTTCGGCAGCCAGGTAGTGCGGAAGTCGGTGACCATGGTGCGGATGTGCGGCCAGTGCGGGGACGTCGCGTGGTACGCGCCGAACAGCCCCCCGTCGTGCTTCGTGTCGTGCGGCGAGTAGTGATGCGTGGTGGTGCGCGCTTCGGCGACCATCGCGTGCGCCCTGTCGCGGAGTCCGCCGCAATCGCGGCCGATCCCGATCCCGACCACGAGGGTGGCCGCCATCAGCCCGGAGCCCAGGAAGTGATAGTTCATCGGCGTGGTGAGTCGAGCGTGAACGTGGATGCGCCGCGGCCCTGGCCGGTGCGCCTGGCGCGACCGGCGCCGCGGCGCCGCCGCGACGGTGATGCGAAAGATGGGCCGGTCGCGCGGCGCGCGGCAGCCGTGGGCCCGCGGCCCCGGCCCGGCGGGCAGGACCCCCGATCCTGCTACCGCGAGGCGCGCCGGGTTGTTCCCGGCCCCGGACGCCCGGCGACATCCGGCGCTCAACGCCGGAGGGCGCGCGGTGCCTGACTACGATGCGCGCCGCGCGCCGCGCCGGGGAGCGGCTCGCACGGCAGGACGGCAGGACAATGCGCCGGCCGTGGCGCACCGGCGCCGGCGCGCCGTGCGCTCGAGTCCGCCGCGCGGCGCCCCACCCGCCCGGACCGCACGCGCCCGCGCCCGCGACG
>CAMLEQ010000387.1 GCA_946479015.1 uncultured Gemmatimonadota bacterium
CGATCGAGAGCTATCTGGTCTCGCGCGTCTTCAACCGGAAAGAGGGCGTGTGCCGTGGCCGGGCAGAGATCCGGGAGCTCGCACGCGCGCTGATGCGGCGCGACCTGCCATGGGGAGGACACGAGCCGCCGATCATTCGAGGGAACACGGCCGCCATCGAGTACCGAAGCGCGTCCTCGGACGCGGAGAAGTTCTCCGTGGACATCATCGAGGTGAGGGACGGTAGGATCCAGAGCCTTCGCGCGTACGCGGGGTGGCGCGCGGTCATGGCGCTCACCGGCGGGCCCGACACGGGTGCCGATGCGTCCACGAGCGACGTCGTGTCCGACCGGACATCGACGACATCGTAGCCGAGGGTGACCAGATCGCGGTCCGTTCGAGGGTGTCGGGCTCGGTCCCTGCCCACCTGTCGCGTCGAGTCCGTGAGCGACGGCGTCGAGCTCGGTCCACTCGGTTCGCGTGGGAGCCTCCGCGCCGCCCTCTGGGACCTCGACTAGGGCATTCCACGGACGCGAGCAGCGCCGCCCGGGTGCGATCGTGCTGCGGAGCACATCCCTCAGCAGCGTCATCGCGACGGACTTCACCGGGAGCCGATCATGTCGCCAACAGCCGCGCCGACCATCACGAGCGAGAAGACCCGAGTCCTGGGTGGCATCACGGTGATCGACACGCCGCTCGTCACTCGAGCGATGGACTACGCCCGCATCCATTCCGAGCCGTTCCTCTTCAACCACGCGGTCCGATCCTGGCTGTTCGCGGTTCGGCTCGGACAGCTACAGGGCGTGCCTCACGACGCGGAGGTTGTCGCCGTCGGCACGCTGCTCCACGACCTCGGGCTCACGAGCACCTTCACCGGTCCCAAGCGCTTCGAGATCGAGGGGGCCAATGCAGCACGAGTGTTCGCGCGCGAGCAGGGTCTCGATGATCGCCGCGTGCAGTTGATCTGGGACAGCGTCGCGCTGAACTCCACACCGTCGCTCGGCCTGAACAAGGAGGCGGAAGTGGCGCTCTGCACGGCCGGGATCGGTCTCGACTACGGCGGGTTCCAGTACGATGTGATCTCGCCGGCCGAGATGAAGAGCATCCTTGCCGAATTTCCCCGCCTCGACATGAAGCGGAGCTTCACCGACTCGGTCTGCCGCATCGTCAGAACCAAGCCGGAGACGACGTACGACAACTTCGCGCGGGACTTCGGGGAGCGCTTCGTGCCAGGCTACCAGCCGCCGTCTACCGTGGATTACCTGATGAACGCTCCGTTCGAGGAGTGAGCACGCGGCTTCGCGCGGGCGCGCATCGGTCCGACGTCGGCAAATGGACCCGGAAGACGCCGGATCCCGGTGCGCTGCGTCACCGGCCACGGCGCCACGTTCGGCCCGCGCGGCCCTCAGGAGGCGAAGCGCCTCCGGGACCGCTCGCGCGCCTTCGCCAACTCCTCTTCGCGATTCCGCGGCGGAGCGTTGGTCTCGAGCGACTGGATGAGCCGCCGAGCGGCATCGGCCACCTCGTCGACCGCCCGGTTGAACGCCGCCTCGTTCGCTCGGGACGGCCGCGCCGTGCCGCTCAGCTTGCGAACGAACTGGAGCGCCGAGGCGCGGATCTCGTCATCGGTCGCGGGCGGATCGAAGTTCGCCAACGTTCGGATGTTGCGGCACATGCTCCGTCTCCTCGGGTCAGTCGGGGAAGTCGCGCAGGTGAGGCGCGCTGTCGCGACAGTCTGCCCGAGCAATTGTGCGGTGTGATGGCCTACAGCCGCAAGCCGAACGTCACCGGGACCATGTGTCCCCTGCCGTCGTCACGGGAGTACGAGTGGTAGCGCACCTCGGTGGTGAGCTCCACCCGCCACACTCGCACCGCCACGCCGGCACCCGCCGAGGCGCCGAAGTGCGTGCTGGACACGTGGCTTTCCTGGAGGGCCACCAGCACGGCTGGACACACCTGGCCCGGAGGGCACGGCGAATAGTAGGGCGTTTGCGTGGTGGTGAGGTGATACACCCCAGCGCCCACGAGCACGTAGGGGGACACGCGCGATCCGCGGAGCGAGTACGTGAGGCTCAGGGTGCCGGCGGTGGTCGCATCGCGGTATCCGAACACGGGGCACGGCGCGACAATCGAGGCAGCGCAGACCACCCCCAGCCGTCGCTCCCCGAGCCAGGCCCTCGAGACATCCGCGCGCAGCCCCACCGGCAGGTGCGCGAGGGAGAGCCAGAGGGCGGCGTCGCCCGTCCAGCCGTGCGAGTCGCCCTCGATGGTGTGCGAGGAGCTCGAGGTGGGGCCGGCCCCCAGGCTCGCGTGGACGGCCACCTGGGCGCTGGCCGGCCGCGCCGCGCCGGCGGCGACGGGCAGGCCGAGCACCAGCAGCATCGTGATCGCCGTGCGTGGGACGTGCGTGGGACGCGACACTCGCATGTTGGACTCCGCGTCAGGCATGGAGGGAGGATGCTCTCGCGCTTCGAGAGAGCAAACCTCCCCCGGGCCTGAACCGTCACACCGGCCGCGTAGCTCATCGCGCTTCCGCAGTCTGTCAATCCCCCGGCACGAGCACCAGCTTCCCCGCGACGCCGGTGAACTCCAGCAGCTCGTGCGCGCGCCGCACGTCGGCGAGCGGGATCCGGTCGGCGATGATCGGTTCGATCGCGCCCTCGGCGAGGAGGCCGACGAGAGTGGAGAGATCGTCCCGGATCAGGTCGGGCGTGTCGCGGTACAGCGCGCCCAGGCTGTAGCCGAGCGCGCGGATCCCCTCCGGGTCGGCGTTCCACGCTTTCATGCGAGCCGCGAGCGTCGCCATCGCTTCGGGCGTGGCCGCGCCTGGCGCGGAGTAACCGTAGATCACCAGCCGCCCGCCCGGGCGCAGCGCGCGCGCCGATTCCAGCACATGGTCGCCGCCGATGGGGTCGAGCACCACATCCAACGGACCGACCAGCTCGCGAGCCCGCTCGGCGACGTTCCCCTTCGTGTAGTCCAGCTCGAGCGCGCCGAGCGCACGCACCACCTCCAGATTGCGCGGCGACCCCGTGCCCACGACGGTGACGCCCGCCAGCCGCGCGAGCTGGAGCAGCGCCGTCCCCACCCCGCCGCCGGCGCCGTGCACGAGCAGCGTCTCCCCCGACTGCACCAGCGCGACGCGACGCAGGAGCTGGTACGCGGTGACGTAGTTCATCGGCAGCGCGGCCACGGCCGCCGCGTCCAACCCAGCGGGGACGCGTACGAGGGAGCGTGCGCGCAGCAGCGCCAGCTCGGCGTAGCCGCCGATGCTGGAGAACGCGGTCACGCGATCGCCGACGCTCCACGCGCCCACGTCCGGTCCGACGGCGACGATGTCCCCCACCACCTCGGCGCCGGGGGTGAACGGAAAAGGCGGGGCGTACGAGTAGATCCCGTGGCGCATCATCACCTGCGCGTACGCGACCCCCGCGGCCGCGACGCGCACCAGCACCTCGCCCGGTCCGGGGACTGGCGTGGGGAGCGTCTCGAGGCGCAGCACGTCGGGACCGCCGGTGCGGTCGAGCACCACGCTCCGATAGGTGGGTGGCAGCGTCGTTGGCATCGCGGGCGCCGCGTTCGGTGCAGTCGTGGTCGCGTCGTGCATTCGAGTCTCCGGGGTTCGTGATCCGCGCCGCGTGGCGCGGCGGCGCTTGCTCTTTCCACGACGAAGCATAGAATGGAGACTCATGCCCGTCCAATACTATTTCGTGCGCACTTTCATGCTCAGGTGGCATTGATGTCCGCATCCGACCATCTCGGCGCCTTCGAGCTGCGGCACCTGCGCGCATTCGTCGCCGTGGCCGAGGCCGAGCACGTGACGCGGGCCGCGGAGCGGCTGCACATCGCGCAGCCGGCGCTCTCGCGACAGATGCGGCAGCTCGAGCGGGGCGTGGGCGCGGCGCTGTTCGCGCGCGTGGGGCGCGGCGTGCGCC
>CAMLEQ010000388.1 GCA_946479015.1 uncultured Gemmatimonadota bacterium
GGGAAGACGCGCGAGATCAACTTCTTCCGGGTGAACGACGCGTTCACGCTCGTGGATCTCCCCGGCTACGGCTACGCGCGCGTGTCGAAGGAGATGCGCTCGGCGTGGCGCCCGCTCATCGAGGGCTACCTGCGGGGGAGCGCGGAGCTTCGCGGGGTGGTGCAGCTCATCGACGCGCGCCACTCGCCCACGGTGGACGATCTGCAGATGCTCGATTTCCTGGCGGAGATTGGCGCGCCGACGATCGTGGTGCTCACCAAGATGGACAAGCTGACGCGGCGCGACAGGGCGGAGCGCCCCGCCGCGCTCGCGGCGGAGCTGGGGGTGGACGAATCGCAGGTGATCCCGTTCAGCGCCGTCACCGGCCTGGGGCGCGACGAGCTGGCCGAGGCGATCGTGTCGCTGGTGGCGGAGCCATCGTGGCGGGGATCGTGAGCGTGCGACCTCCGCCGCGCGTGGCGGGCGTCGCCTGGCGAGTGCTCGTGGTGGCCGCGGCGGCGGGGTGCGGCTCCTCCGGAGCGGTACCCGCGAGCGGCGCGAACGCCGCGCACCCCGCCCCCGCCCAGACGGCGGCGGCGAGCGCGCATGGCGACTCGAGCGCGGGCGCGCCCGTTCCCCCCGGCTACGGCTCCCTGCGGCAGGAGGACGTCTCGGTGACCGTGCGCCTCCCGCTCGTGCTGGTGCGCGCCATCCCGCTGGACGAGTCGATCATCCGGCTGCTCTCCCCCGACTCCTACCGCGCGCTCCGTCAGCTCCGCGATGGCAAGCGCGACGTCATCGCGCGCGCCTCCGCACGGTTGGGCGTGCAGCGCCCGAGCCTCTGGTACCTGTCGTACTTCGGCCTCCAGCCGGACGCCGCGTTCTCCTCGCGCGACGTGCAGATCGTGAGCGGCGGGCGCGAGTTCCGCCCGCTGGAGTTGATCCCACTCACGGCAGGGTTCGGCAGCGAGCGCGTGGGGCAGCGCGAGGTGCAGAGCGCGATCTACCTGTTCGATCAGGGGATCGATCCCAACCAGCCGCTGACCGTGACCGTGCAGTCGGTGCCCGGCAGCTCGTGGAGCGCGGTGATCCCGGTCATCGAGCGGGAGCGGGCGCTGGTGCGGACGAGGGTGCCGTAGAGCCGGGATTCGGGACCGGGGAATCGGGAGAGGCAGCGAGGGGGGCGGGGGGCCTGCGCCCCCCCCCGCCCCCCCGTGTGCGGGGGGGTGGCCCCCGCCGCCCCCCTCGCACCATGGTGCGGGGCGTGCGCCGCAGACGCCGCCCCGCGGTCCTCTCCCGAGTCCCGAGGCCCGAGTCCCGCGCCCCCGGGATCTCCTCCGCTTCCCCCCCCGTTCATACTGTATTAGTTCTTCCGAAGGATGGACTGTCGCCGCGGGCGTGCGATGCCGCGCGCATTCACCAGCCACCTCGCAGGGGCACCATGGCGTTCCTACCACTCCGCAAGCTCCCCCCGACGCCCGGCGCGAACGTGCTCGAGGCGTGGCTGGAGCAGCTGGCCGACGAGCTCGCCGCTCCCGATGCCGACCGCAACGCGATCTGCCGCCGCGCGCTCTGCGAGATCACCCATCCGTCGTTCGCGTCGAACTGGGAGACCGCGGTCGAGGACGAGTCGCTCCCCCTCGCCACGCGCGCCTCGCTCCTGGCGCTGGACCCGCGCAACGTGACGCTCGAGCCCGAGTACTACGCCGAGTGCGACGACGCGCTGTTCCAGCGCGTGAAGCCGCTGCTCTGGCTCTGGTACAGCTTCGACCGCACGCCGATGGGCGGGCAGAACGTGGACGTGGGGGTGCGGCTGCGCCGCCTGCTGGCGCCGCTCATCTTCCGGCGGTGCGGCGAGAACTTCAAGGCGTTCCAGCACGTGGAGTTCTCCTTCGGCTACAACATGGAGGTGGGGGACGACGTGGTCGTGCACCGCCACGTGCTGCTGGACGACCGCGGAGGGATCGTGCTCGGGAACAGGGTCTCCGTCTCCGACTACGCGAACATCTACAGCCACACGCACAGCATCGTGGAGCAGCGCGACGTCACCACCGCCGTGACGCGGATCGACGACGGCGTGCGCATCACGTATCACGCGACGGTGCTCGCCGGGGTGCACGTGGGGTGCAACGCGATGGTCGGCGCGGTGGCGGTGGCGACGAAGGACGTGCGCCCCTACCACGTGAACGTGGGGATCCCGGCGAAGAGCGTGCGGGTGAAGCCCAACGCCCCACCGGACGTCAACGAGTGCCTGCCCACGGCCAAGCAGCGGTCCACCGGCGACGGCGGCGCCTGAGGGAGCGGGGGCCAGTGGCGCGCCTGCTCGCGTGGTGGGCGCTCGCGCCGGTGCTCGGGGCGTGCGCCACGTACTGGCCCACGCTCGAGGGGCGCAGCCCGACGGCCGCTGCCGCCGCCTATCGCTGCGCGGACTCCGCGGCGAGCGCGCTCGGCTTCGCCCACACCGTGGGGGCCGAGCGCACGCGGTCGTTCGAGGCGCGCCGCTACGACGAGCGCGCGTCGAATCTCCTGGGGATGGAGCGTCGGCAGTTCGATGTGCTCTCGGTGGAGCTACGCCCCGCGGACACCGCCGCCACCAACCTCCGCGTGCGGGCGGAGACGGTGGTGCGGCGCATCACGCGCGAGGGGTGGGTGGAGGAGGGGGCGCCGGCGTCACCCGGCGCGCAGCGCGCGGCGCGCGAGCTACTCGCGCGCTGCGCCCCCGGCGTCACGCCGGGACGCTCGCCGTGATCTCTCCCCCGCGCCCGGGGATCGTCGTCCGCACGATGCGGCGCACGGGGATCCGCTCCCGCCGCGCCAGCGCCTCCGCCGCCAGCTCCTCCATCGTGACGAAGCGCACGCCGTCTGCTTGCCAGGCATCGAGCTGCCGCTCGAAGAGGCGCAGCAGCGCCGTCGCCTCGACCTCGGTGTGGATGGAGTGCACCTCGGTCCCCTGCACCGCCGCGCGATAGTACTCGATGAAGGCGCGCTCGTCGCGCAGCTCCGGGGCGTTGTAGGTCTCGTCCCACGTGGGGAGGGTCGTGGGGATCTCGAGCGTCTCGAAGCGGCGCCCCGCCGCCTCGGGGAAGAAGGGGGCCCCTCCACGCGTGTTCGACGCGTAGAACAGCCCGTAGCGCTCCTGCACCGCGAGCGAGGTGGGGGTGGCGTGCCACCCGGGGGCCGCGGACGCGCGCGCCGCGCGCTCGAAGATCCGCTGGAACTCCCGGTGCGCGGCCCCGTACTCGCGCGCCACCTCCTCCTCCGGCAGCCGGTCGAGGCGGTCGTGCCAGCGGACGTGATCCCATCCGTGCACCCCCACCTCGTGCCCCGCGTCGGCCACCGACCGGATCGTGCTCGTCAGGCGCGCGCCGATCATCGGCGCCGGAAGGAGCGTGCCGTAGAGCACCGTACGCGGCCCGTACATCGAGAGCGCGCGCGAGCGGAGCATCTTCCGGAGGAATCCCTTGCGCGTGAACACCCGCGCGACCGCCCGTCCCGACCGGTCGGGACCCAGGGTGAAGTAGAAGCTCGCGCGCACGCCCACGCGGTCGAGCGCGCGCAGCAGGTTCGGGATCCCGGCCTTCGTCCCCTCGTAGGTGTCGCAGTCCACCTTGAGCGCGATCCGGCGCTCGGTGGCGCCGGCGCCGCTCACGGCACCGGCGGATGCTGCCGCCCCTTCAGGTAGAAGTCGAGCGTGAGCTCGATCGCTTCGTCGAAGCCGATCTTCGGCTCCCAGCCGAGCTTCTCCTTCGCCCGCCGGATGGACGGGACGCGCGTCATGATGTCCTGGTAGCCGGCGCCGTAGTAGCTCTCCGACTCCACCGGGATGATCTCCGCGCGCGCGGCGATCTCCTCGTAGCCCGGGTACGTCCCCACCGCCTTCACCAGCCGCTCGGCCAGCTCCTTGATCGA
>CAMLEQ010000389.1 GCA_946479015.1 uncultured Gemmatimonadota bacterium
CGCCCAGCAGGGCGGCCTGTGTCTGGTGCTGGGCGAACCCGGCACCGGCAAGACCGTCCTCAAGCAAGCGCTGCTGACGCACGACCCCAAACGCATGATCACGCCGGTCGTCAACCGCACCCTGCATGTTCACCGGGAGCGGCGTGACCGCGCGGATGGTGCGCAGGAGCACCTTCGCCTGACCGGGGCTCGCGAGGGCGTCGATGAGCACGACGCCGTCGCGCGCGACGATGAAGCCGGCGTTCGACCTCCCCTCCGAGCCGCGGCCGGTGTCGCCGATGACGGCGTACACCCCCGCCGAGAGCCGGCGGATGGGGAAGGCGGCGATGGTGTCGAGCCGCTCGCGGGGGAGGCGCGAGGCGAGCGCGGCGCGGGTGCTCGAGTCGGCGGTGAGGGTGCTCGGCACCGCGGACTGTGCCCGCGCCGCGGCCGGCGCCAACATCCCGAGCGGGAGTAGCGCCGCGGCAGCCACGGAGCCGAGCGCGCGCGCGAGCCGGAGGCGCGGCATGCGCGCGTCAGGCGGTGAAGCGGACGTCGACCGTCTGGCGGAAGGTGCTCCCCGTGTTGTCCTTCCACGTGATCGACAGCGGCGCCTCGCGCGTCGCGCGCAGCGGGAACGCGACGTACGGATCGCGGCTGATGCCGGAGGTCCACTCGAAGCGCGCCACCTGCTCCCCCCCGTACTCCACCGTCACGCTGTCGATGAAGTGTGCGGGGATCGCGCGTCCCTGCGCATCGCGGGAGAGCCCCGTGAGCATGGGGTGCGAGATGAGCGCGCGCACGTGGATCACCGCGCCGCGCGTGATCGTGCCGGGGAGGAGGATGCGGGGATCGCCGATCGCGGGAGTCATCAGACGCACCCGTTGAGCGTGGTGTACACGAGCTTCGACGCCATCCAGAGCTCGCCGGTGCTGGTCTCGACGATGGCGCGCACCTGCGAGCTGCGGCGCATCTTGATGCGCGTGTCGATGGACGCGGCGCCCAGGGCGGGGGAGAGCGTGAAGCCGGCGAGGTAGATGTCCGGGTTGTGATCCACGACGAGGTGGATCGCCTTCACCCAGCGCGCCGGCTCCATGGGGAGGTCGGTCTCGATGAACACCGGCACCTCGCGACTGTCGGGGGCGACTTCCGGCACGTCGAGCTGGACGTGCCCTTCCCGCAGGGGGCGGTCGCCGAACCGCGCGCGCAGCACCTTGCGCACCGCCTCGGGAATGTCGTCGCCCGCGGCGGCGGCGGTCGCCGGGGCGCGCTCCCCGCGCAGGGAGCGCACGCCCGCCGCGATCCCCGCGAGCGCGAGCGCGCAGGCGCGGACGAAGGAGCGGCGGGAGAGGTCGTCAGGACGCATGACGGGCTCCGGAGACGGAATCTGCTATACTGGAGAATGTAGTGGCCGGGGGCGCGAGAGGGCGAGGGGCGGGCCAGGGGGGGCGCGGGTGCTCGCCCCCCTCGCCCGCCGCCCTCCGTCGCCGCAGCGCTCCCATCCCGATCCCTCACCGCGCGGTGCGCATGAAGAAGCCCTTCGTCATCTCCGAGTACGTCCGCTGGGGGGACATCGACCTGGCGGGGATCATCTGCTACGGCGCCTACATCCGCTTCTACGAGCTGGCGGAGACGGAGATCTTCCGGCAGGCGGGATTCCCCTTCGGGGAGATGTTCGAGCGCTTCGACATGTGGCTGCCGCGGAAGGTGATGCACACGGAGTTCGTCGCCCCCGCGCGCCTCGACGAGCACCTGAAGGTGGTCACCTACTTCAGCCACGTGGGGCGCACGTCGCTCACGATCAACTTCGACGTGATGAGCGCCGACGGCGCCACGCTCCACGCTGCCGCGTCCCAGGTGCTCGTGTGCGTGCGCCGCGCCACGTTCGAGAAGCGGCCGCTCCCCCCGGAGCTGTTGCGCGCGATCGAGCCGTTCACGATGCGCTGCGAGGAGGCACGACAGGCCGTCGTGCCGGACTGAGCCCGCGGCGTCACGCGGGGGGCAGCGCCACTCCCGAGTCCCGACTCCCGATTCCCGATCCCCGCGCCTTCTGCAGCCCATCGTACGCCGCGTACTTGTACGCATCCGCGAGCGTGGGGTAGTTGAACACGCTCTGGATGAAGAAGTCGATCGTGCCGCCGAAGGCGAGGCACGCCATGCCCACGTGGATCAACTCCGCGGCCCCTTCGCCGATGATCGACACGCCGAGCAGCCGCAGGTCCTCGGGGCGGAACACGAGCTTGATCATCCCGTCCACGTCGCCGATGATCTGCCCGCGCGGGTTGAGCCGGTAGCTCGCCCGCCCCACGGCGTGGCTGAGCCCCTTCGCCCGCGCGCCATCCTCCGTCTCCCCCACCGACGACACCTCGGGGATGGTGTACACCGCGTACGGCAGCACGGGGGAGACGTGCTCCTTGTAGCGCAGGTCGAAGGCATGGCACACGGCCACGCGCGCCTGCTCCATCGAGGTGGACGCGAGCGCGGGAAAGCCGATCACGTCTCCCGCGGCGTAGATGTTGGGGACCGACGTGCGGAAGCGCTCGTCCACGGGAATGAAGCCGCGCGTGCCGAGCGCCACGCCGGCGCGCTCGAGCCCCAGCCCCTCGGTGCATCCGGCGCGGCCGATGGAGTAGAGCACGCACTCGGCGTCGAGCGCGCTCCCGTCGGCCAGCGTGACGGTGGCCAGCGCGTCGCGCACGGCGATCGATGCCACGTCGGCGCCGAGGCGCACGTCGATGCCGAGGCGCGTCATCATGCGCTCGCGGAGCGCGTCGCCGATGTCCGCGTCGAGCTGCGTGAGCAGGCGCTCGCGCGCGTTCAGCAGCGTCACGCGCACGCCGAGCGCGGCGAAGATGCAGGCGTACTCGCAGCCGATCACTCCGCCGCCGACCACGATCAGGCGGGACGGCATGCGCGCGAGCCTCAGGATCGAGTCGCTGTCCACGACCACCGCATCGTCGAACGGGATCGTGGCCGGACGCACCGGGCGCGAGCCGGTGGCGATGAGCATCACGTCGCCCGAGAGCCGCCGCGTGCCGCCGCCCGGCGCCTCGGCGAGCAGCGTGTGCGCGTCCTCGAAGCGGGCGGTGCCGTGCACGACGTCGATCCCGTGCCGCCGCAGGTTCTCCTCGATGAGCGCCCACTCCGACTCGACCACGTTCCGCTCGCGGAACATGAAGTCGGCGACGGTGATGTCCGGCTTCACCGTGTAATCCACGCCGTAGAGCCCGCGCTGCCGGAGCCCCGAGAAGTAGAGCGCCGTCTCGCGCAGCGTCTTCGACGGGATGGTGCCGGTGTTGATCGCCGCCCCGCCGGGGCGCGGGGCGCGCTCCACCACGCACACGCGCTTCCCGAAGTACGCCGCCTGGGCTGCCCCCTTCTCTCCGGCGGGGCCGGCACCGATCACGACCATGTCGTAGGGCGCCATGGGGGCTCGGGGTTGGGGGCTCGGGGCCCGGGGGATCTCGGGAACGGCGGGAGCCGGGACGGCACTCCGCGATGCCCGGCCCGCCGTTCGTGGCTCACAGACTCACCGACTCACCGATCCGACCGGCCGCCATCACCCCCGCCGGCCGGCCGCCATCCGCGCCGCGCGCGGCGGCCTCGAGCGCATCCTCGCGGTACGCGATCCACCCGGTGGTCTCCTCCGCCACGAGCTCCACCTCCGTGCCGATCGGCAGGGTGAGGTTCGGCACCTCGTGACCGGCGGGGAAGTCGGTGAGGATGGGAACGTTCAGGTCGGAGACGAGATCGAGCAGGAAATCCTCGAACTCGTCCTCCTCCGAGCGATCGATCGAGAGCTGTCCGAACACCACGCCGCGCACGCCGCGCAGCAACCCGGCCGCGCGCAGGTGCACGAGGCGCTCGTCGAGCACGCTCATCGGGTCGCGCGTCTCCTCGAG
>CAMLEQ010000390.1 GCA_946479015.1 uncultured Gemmatimonadota bacterium
GAGCGCCGGCGATCGCGCGCTGCTCGGTGGCGGGGGGCGCGGCCGAGGGCGCGGGCTCCGCCGCCGGCGCGCCGGCCGCGGCTTCCTGCAGCTCGCCGAGCTCCTCGTCCACCTTCACCACGTCCCCTTCGTGCTTGAGCTGCTTCGCGAGCACGCCCGCCTTGAACGCGGGAACCTCCACCGTGATCTTGTCGGTCTCCAGCTCCACCAGCGTCTCACCCTGCGCGACCGACTCCCCTTCCTGTTTCAGCCACCGCGCGACCGTCGCTTCCACGATCGACTCGCCGAGCGGCGGCACCTTGATCGAGATCATCGTATTCCGGGCCTGTGTACGCGACGATGCTGCGTCGAGCGCCACGCGCAACCGCGTTGCTCCCTGCGCGGGCGCCCTTTAGGATTCAGCAGCGAAATATAACCCGGCGTTCCCCACGTGCGAGCACTCACGATCTCCGCGCACGGCGGCATCGATCAACTCCAGTATCGAACCGATCTCCCCGTCCCCGAGCTCCGTGAGCCCGGCGACGTGCGCATTCGCATCCACGCCGCGGCGCTCAACCACCTGGACCTGTTCGTGCTGCGCGGCCTCCCGGGCGTCACGATCACCCCGCCGTGGGTCATGGGCGCGGATGGCGCCGGCGTGATCGATGCCGTCGGCCCCGCCGTGCGCGGCCTCGCCGTCGGCGACCACGTGGTGATCAACCCCGGCATCAGCGACCGCACGTGCGAGTACTGCCGCGAGGGGGAGCACCCGCTGTGCGTGAACTTCAAGCTGCTCGGCGAGCACCTGCCGGGGACCATCGCCGAGTACGTGGTGGTCCCCGCGGCGAACGTGCGCACGATCCCCGCCGGCACGCCGTGGGACATCGCCGCCGCGCTCCCGCTCGCGACGCTCACGGCGTGGCGCATGGTGGTCACGCGCGCGCAGGTCCGCGAGGGGGACACCGTGCTCGTGTGGGGGATCGGCGGCGGTGTGGCGGCGGCGGCGCTCCAGATCGCCCTGCTGCAGGGCGCGCGCGTGTGGGTGACCTCGGGGAGCGACGCCAAGCTCGAGCGCGCCCGGGCGCTCGGCGCGGACGCCACCTTCAACCACCGCACGCAGGACGTGGCCAGGGAGGTGCGCGCGCGCACGGGGAAGCGCGGGGCGGACGTCGTGATCGACAACGTGGGGGAGGCCACCTGGAAGCAGTCGCTCCTCGCGCTCGGCAAGCGGGGACGGCTCGTGACGTGCGGGGCGACCTCCGGACCCGTAGTGGAAACCGACGTGCGACGCATGTTCTGGAACCAGTGGACGCTGATGGGCTCGACGATGGGGAACGACCGCGAGTTCGACGCGGTGATGCGCGCCTTCACCTCCGGCGCGCTCACGCCGCCGCTGGACTCGGTGTTCGACATCACCTCCGGCCGCGCCGCGTTCGAGCGCCTGGCGTCGGGTGAGCACTTCGGGAAGATCGTCATCCGTGTGAGCGACTGACATGCGCGTTCCGGTCGAGACGCGGTACGCCGACTACGACACCAAGGGGCACGTCAACAACGCAGTCTACCTGACGTACTTCGAGATGGCGCGCCACCGCGCCTGGGTGGACTGCATGGGCGGCGGCGCGGACTTCCCGTTCATCCTCGCGGAGGCCACGGTGCGCTACGTGAGCCAGGCGATGATCGGCGAGGCGCTGGACATCGAGATCTCGACCACCGAGGTACGGACGAAGGCGTGGGTGTGGTCGTACGTGCTGCGGGCGTCGGGCGATGGGCGCGTGGTGGCGGACGGGCGGACGGTGCAGGTGATGTTCGACTACGCGCGAGGCGTCACGATCCCCATCCCCGATGCGATCCGCGACCGCCTGGCGGCGGTGTGACGGACACGGGCCAGGGAGGAGCCGAGATGGCGAAGCGCGTGGAGGAGATGATCGCCGTGCGCGCGACGGCGGCGCGGGCGATGGACGTGCTGCTCACCGTCGCGCGCTTCCGCGAGTGGCAGGCGCCGGACGTGACGATGACGCCGCGCGCGGGGGCGCCGCGGCTGACCGTGGGGGATCGCTTCGACCTCGAGGCGGTGGTGGGGGTGCGCTTCGCGTGTCTGGTGGAGGCGGTCTCGGGGCGCGAGGTGGTGTTCGCGTTCGACGGGCCGTGGAGCGGGCGGGAGCGGTGGAGCTTCGTTCCCGACGGCGCGGAGATCGTCGTGCGGCGCGTGTACGAGGTGGAGCCGCGCGGTGCGCTGGAGGGGATGGCGTGGCGGACGGTGGGTGCGGCACTCGTCGCGGCGCACTACAAGTACGAGCTGCCCCGCTTCCGCGACGTGGTGGAGCGCGAGCCGGGGCCGCGCGCGGAGATCGAGCCGCCGGCACCCGGGCCTCCGGTACGCGCCGAGCGCGCGCCGGAGGCCCGTGGAGGCGCGGCGGAGGGCGGGGCCGGACCGTCCGACGCTCCCCCATTTCCCGTGGATGATGCCTGACGGTGCACAGTACGACGCGGACGAGCAACGCTCGATCCGCGATGCGATCGCGAAGGGCGAGACGCCGCGCTGCCCGCGCTGCGACCTCGCCATGACCGCGCGGCCGATCGGCGGCGGCTCTTTCGGCCTCGGCTACGCCCGGCGCCGGGAGTGGCTCATCTGCCCCGGCTGCCGGCGGAGCGCGATCTTCGACATCAAGCGCGGCACGCGAAACTAACGAGAGACATTCCGTGGACTTCCTCGAGCGCGTCCAGAATTCCTTCCTCCAGCTCGCCGACTACGTTCCCGCGCTGGTGGGAGCACTGGTCATCCTGTTCGCCGGCTACCTGCTGGCGAAGCTCATCGAGCGCGGCGTCGACCGGCTGCTGTCGCGGCTGGGGTTGAACCGCTGGCTCGAGCGCGGCGGTGTGCTCGACGCGGTGGAGCGCACCGGGTGGCACCGCGCGCCGTCGCGGCTCGTCGCCACGATCGTGTTCTGGTTCGTGATGTTCTCGGTGATCCTGCTCGCCGCGAATGCGCTGGGGCTGTCGTCGCTGGCGAACGTGTTCGAGGAGCTGGTGAGCTACATCCCGAGCGTGATCGCGGCGGTGGTGATCGTGCTCGTGGGCATCGTGCTCGGCGAGTTCGTGGATGGGCTCATCATGGCGTCGGCGGGCGGGATCCACGGCGGTCCCACGCTGGCGCGGGTGGGGCGGGGCGGGGTGATCGTGCTGGCGATCTTCATGGCGCTCCAGGAGCTCGGCGTGGCCACGGAGATCGTGACGACGGCGTTCGCGATCGTGTTCGGGGCGCTGGCGCTGGCGTTCGCGCTGTCGTTCGGGCTGGGGAACCGGGAGCTGGCGGGGGAGGTGACGCGGCAGTGGTACGAGCGGCTGCGGGCGGAGCGCGAGGCGATCGAGCGCGAGGCCGAAGCGCGCGAGCGCCGGGAGGAGGAAGAGGCGGCGGCGGAGCGGAGCCCCGGGCCGGGGCGCGTGGGGCGGGTCAGTCCCGACGAGCTGGATGGTGGCAAGTAACATCAAGTCCCGTAACGATTTAGCCGACCTCTGCCGGGTTGTTTCACCCGGCGTTTCGGGTTATATTCAATAGGCTATCGCTCCACCGCGTTTCCCTCCTTCGAAAGCAGGATATGACCGCTCCAAACAACCGGGAACGGATCCTTCCTCGTCTGATCGACGACGAGATCAAGGAGTCGTTCATCAACTACTCGATGAGCGTCATCGTGTCGCGTGCGCTGCCCGACGTGCGCGATGGGCTCAAGCCGGTGCACCGGCGGGTGCTGTACGCCATGAACGAGCTCGGGCTCGTTCCCGGACGGCCGTACAAGAAGTCCGCGACGGTGGTCGGTGACGTGCTCGGCAAGTATCACCCGCACGGCGACGCGAGCGTGTACGACGCGCTCGTGCGCATGGTGCAGGACTTCTCGCTGCGC
>CAMLEQ010000391.1 GCA_946479015.1 uncultured Gemmatimonadota bacterium
GTGTCGACGAGCAGCACGTCGGCGCCGTCGGCGAGCACGACGCTGTTGCCGCCGTCACCGACGGCCAGCCACGCGCGCGGCCCGAGCTGGTGCCAGGCGAAGAGGCGCGGTCCCGCCTCGTCAGGCACCGGTCGTGCGAGGTGATCGGTCAACATGGCACCGCCAGCGCGTGGCGAGACGGCAAGGCCGACGGCCAGCACCGCGGCCTGCCGGGCGAACGCCCGACGAGAGAGGTCGGACACATGGCACTCCGATTGGAGACGGGGTGAGAGGACGACGCGGAGTCGCCGCGCGGAGCTCGCGTCGTCGTGCCGGGAAAGCTACACGCGTCGGCGAGGAGACGGCAGCCGAGCCACAGCCCGTCCTCGATGTCGCCATCGTGGGTGACCCAGGTCAGGTCAACCCTTCCTTGAAGCCCTGGCGCCACGACGGATAGCGCGGCTTCCAGCCGAGCGCCCGCTTGGCCTTGGCGTTCGAGAAGCCGCGTCCCTCGGTCATCATCGTCACCGCCACATCCCCGGCCAGCAGCCGGGCGAGCCACTTGGGGACCCGCATCGGCGGCTTCGCGCCCACGCACGCGGCCAGATACGGCAGCCACTCGCTGGCCGGGGCCGGCTCGTCGTCGACGATGTCGAACACGCCCTTCGCCTGCTGCTCCACGGCCAGCACGGTGGCGCTCGCCGCGTCGTCGACGTGCACCCACGAGCAGTAGCCGGTGCTCGCTCCGACGAGCGGGAACTGTCGCTTGCGCACGGCCTCCACCAGCTCGTCGGTGGCGCCCGGCCCGTAGAGCCAGCCGAAGCGCAGCGCCGCGCCGCCTGCCTGGAGGACCACCTCCTCGAGGTAGCGGACCGCCTCCATCACCGGCTGCGCCGCCGTCCCCTCGAGCAGGTCCAGCGGCTCCTCCTCCGTCTTCACCCATCCGCCCCTGCGGATGCCGTTCCAACTGCCGTAGCTCTGCGCGACGAAGTTGGAGACGCCGGTCGCCTTGGCTGCGGCCAGCAAGTGATCGGTCCCCTCCGTGCGCAGCCGGTTGGTGGTGGCGAACCACCGATCCATGTGCTTCATGTCGGGCTTCTGGCCGCCGATCGCGGTCATCTGGTGCACGATCGCGTCCGGCCGGGCCCTGGCCACCGCCTCGCCGACCGACGCCGCGTCCAGCCCGTCCATCACGACGGCCTCGGCGCCGAGCCGGGCCAGCACGCCCAACTTGTCCGAGCGCGTCGTCGTCGCCGTCACCCGATGCCCACGAGCGACGAGCCGCGGCACCAGCCGCCGCCCCACCTCCCCGGCCCCACCTGCCACGAACACCCGCATGACTATCACTCTCCTGATTCCGGAATTGGCGCTCGGCCCGGAGACGGGACAGTCCGTCCCGGCCGTCCGTCATAGACGGGGAAGACCCGGGGGTCTGTGACAGGAGAAGTGAAGACAGTCGGGATCAGGGACGGATCACCCTCGTACTCCGACGTCGCGGCGCTTGCCCCCCGCTCCTGGATCTCCCGTGCTGTCGGTCTCCGCCTGCAACGCGCTGTCTCGGGGGATCAGGATCCGCTGGAAGTAGTCCGTGGTCGGGAGGAGCTCGCGCGCCGCCGCGCGCACCTCGGCCGCGGTCACCCGTCCGGGAGGCGGCGCCGCGATCTTCGCGAGCGGGATGTGCAGCCGGTCGTACAGCTCGATCGTGCTCAGCCAGTACCGGTCGTCCTGGAGCAGGTTCTCCCACGTGCGCCGCTGCATCGCGGCGATCGCCTGGAGCTCGCGCGGCGACGCGCCCGCCGCCCGGATCGAGTCCAGGATGGCATGCATGGTGTCCACCATCCCCTCGATCCGCCCCGGCGCGGCCACGAAGTTCACCAGCAGCCGGTAGTGCTCCGCCGGCACCGCCGTCGTCCACCCCTGCACGCCGACGGAGTACGTGCCCCCCAACCGCTCGCGCAGCACGTCGTTCAGCCGAAGACGCAGCACCCACTCCAGCACGTCCAGCCGGCGTCGCGCCGCCAGGTACGCGTCGGGCGCCGACGGGAACGTCCCGTCGTAGAGCAGCGTCAGGCTGCCCTTCGGGACGTCGAAGACGGGAAGGGACTCTCGCCGGATCCCGTTCAACGGCTCGATGCCGAGGTCCTGCGCCTGCTCGTGCGCGCCCGTGCTCGGAAGGCTCGCGACGTAGCGCTCGACGAGCGGCTTCACCTGCGCCGCCGTGGCCGCGCCGACGATCGTGAAGGTGAAGTCGCTCGCGTTCCCGAACCGGTTGCGATACACGGCCATGAGCGCCGCCGTGTCCGCGAGCTGCAGGAGCGCCCGGGAGGGAGGCGCCAGACGATGGTTCCCACGGGAGAGCATCGCGTCGATCTGTGCGTCCGTCGGCAACGCGCCGGTGGTGCCCAACTGCTGCCACGCCGAGAGCGCCGCCGTGTCGAGCGCCGGCGCCGTGAACTGCTTGTACAGCAGTTGGAAGAGCGTCGTCAGATCCGATGGCGAGCCGCCGAGCCGGATCCCCTCCTCGAACGGATCGAGCCGCACCGCGAACTCGTGCAGCACCCCCTTCGCCTCGAGCTGCTGCTGCACGCTCCCGGCGCTCGCGTTCCCGAGCCCCGCGGCCTGGGTCATCATCTCCGCCACCAGCCGCCCGGGACCGAAGAAGAGCGAGTCGGGAAGGAGCGCCGCGCCCCCCGGGCTCCGCGCGTCGATCAGCAGGTCGTTCGCATCGAACGTGGTCGGCTTGAAGAGCACGCGCGCGCCGTTGGAGAGCGTCCACGTGGTGACGCCCGATGCCGCATCGCGCTCTTCCTTCACGATGCGCCCCGGCACCGGCTCGCGCGCGAGCAGCGGCTCGTCCACCGCGATCGCGCCGCTGTCCGCCGGAAGTCGCTCCCGCGCCACGGAGTCGAACACCGCGATCACGTCCTCCCGCGTGGGCACCGGCACGTGCGCCCACTCGAACAGGTCGTACTGGACGAGCAGGTCGCTCCGCCGGCGCCAGAAGGCCGCCGCGCGGGCGACGTCTTCCGGCCCGATCGTCGGCAGCAGCTCCCGCGCGAGGGCGAGGCGCTGCTCGGCGCCGAGCAGGGCGGTCGCATCTCCCGTCAGGTAGTTGTCCGCGTAGCGGTCGGCGAATCCATCCGACGGCCGCCCGCCGGCGGACGCCACCTCCCCCGCGAGCCGCGCCAGGAGATCGGCCTTCTGCCGCTCGAGCCGCGCCGGCGACACGCCGTGCTGGGCCACGCGCTCGATCTCCTCGAGCGCGGCAGCCAGGCCACTCGTCAGGCTGTCCGCTCGCGCGGCGACGTGCAGCGCCATCGCCGATGCGGTCCGCTGGAGGTCCACGTGCCCCACGCTCGCCTGCGCGAACGGTCGGTGCGCCTGCTCGGCGAGCCTCAGGTACCGCTCCGACATCGTCCGCACGAGGAGTGCTTGCACCAGCTCGTCGCGGAAGTCCGCGCGCGTCGTCACCGGGTGCGGCACCTCCTTCCACAGCACCGTCACCGCTGGAGGGACCATGCCGCGGTACACGTCCACCACCGGCTCGGCACTCGACGGCCGCCGCGGGCTCACCCTCGCCCGCGGGTGCGCCGGCCCGGCGATGCTCCCGAACCGTGCGCGGATCTCGCGCTCCACTTGCGCGGGATCGACATCTCCCACCACGACCACCGCCATGAGGTCGGGGCGGTACCAGTCGCGGTAGAAGCGCCGGATCGGCCCCGGCTCCGCCGTACGCAACAGGTGCGAGAGGCCGATCGGGGAGCGCGTCGCGTAGCGGGTGTCGCCGTAGAGCACCGAATCGCGGTGCCCCTGGATGTGCTGCGCGAGCGTGTCGGGCATGCGGAAGCGCCACTCCCCGAGCACCACGCCGCGCTCGGCCAGCACCTCCGCCGAGT
>CAMLEQ010000392.1 GCA_946479015.1 uncultured Gemmatimonadota bacterium
ATCGGCCGTGCGCGTCGATACGATGCTTTCCGCTGCCGACGTGACGGAAACGGTTGGCGCGGTGGTAGCGCGAAACGTGGAACTCTTGCGCGACCTTGATACGCAAGCCCGGGGCCGTATCGCGGACGCCGTGCTTCGCGGAGTGCAGAACCGCACGCCGCCGCGCATCGTCGCCAAGGAACTCCAAGAGGCGGTCGCGATGGGCCGCCGCCGCGCGTCCGCGGGCTGGCAAAGGCCCGGCGAACGACGGCTCCAGGGGTGCTCGACGACGGCGCGCCCGCGGTTAGCTTACCCGCATGCGCATACTCAGCCGTGGCACCGCCATCGTCGCGCCCCTCTTCGCGGGCGCTCTCCTCGCGGCGCCCAGCCGCGCCGACGCCCAGCGCGGCGGGTCGCTCTCCGCCACCGAGCACCACATTGTGCGCGCCGTGGACTCGCACAATCGTGAGGCGCTCGCGCTCCTCGAGCGGCTGGTGAACATCAACAGCGGCACCATGAACTTCGCCGGCGTGCGCCAGGTGGGGGACGTGCTGCGCGCCCAGCTCGACTCCCTCGGCTTCCGCACGCGGTGGGTGGACGGGACTCCGTTCCACCGGGCGGGGCATCTCGTGGCCGAGCACCCCGCCCCCGGGCCGAAGATCGTGCTCATCGGGCATCTCGACACCGTGTTCGAGCCGTCGAGCCCCTTCCAGAAGTTCGAGCGTCTGGACGACTCCACCGCGCGCGGCCCGGGCGTGATAGACATGAAGGGGGGCGACGTCATCATCGTGTACGCGCTCCGCGCGCTGAAGGATGCCGGCGCGCTCGACAAGCTGAACGTGGTGGTGGTGTACGATGGCGACGAGGAGGACTCCGGCACGCCGCTGTCCGAGGCGCGCCGCACGCTCGTGGAGGCCTCGAAGGGGGCCGCCGCCGCGATCGGGTTCGAGGACGGGGCGGGGGATCCGCGCACCGTCGTGATCTCGCGGCGCGGGGACATCGGGTGGACGCTGCGCACCACCGGCACGCCGGCGCACTCGTCGCAGATCTTCACCGAGAGCGTGGGCGCGGGCGCGATCTTCGAGACCTCCCGCGTGCTCGACGAGTTCTACAAGCAGCTTTCCGGCGAGCAGTATCTCACGTTCAACCCCGGCGTGGCCGTGGGCGGCACCGCCATCACGCTCGACACCACCGGCTCCGTGGGCACCGCCAACGGCAAGAGCAACGTGGTGGCCGAGCGCATGGAGGTGACCGGCGACCTTCGCACCCTCTCGCCGGCGCAGCTCGCGCACGCGCAGCAGGTGATGCGCGACATCGTCGCGCACCCGCTGCCGAAGACGACGTCCGAGATCGTGTTCGACGACGGCTACCCGCCGATGGCGCCCACCGACGGCAACCGCCGCCTGCTCGCGCTCTACGACCGCGCGAGCCGCGACATCGGGAGCGGTCCCGTCGTGGCCGTGGACCCGTCGCGCGCCGGCGCCGCGGACGTGAGCTTCATCGCGCACGAGGTGCCGATGGTGATCGACGCGGCGGGGCTCTCCGGGCACGACGATCACACGGAGAAGGAGACGGCGGACCTGCGGATGCTCCCCGTGCAGACCAAGCGGGCGGCGGTGCTGCTGTACCGGCTGTCGCGGGGGGCGGGGGAGGAGGTCGGGGCGCGGGCGCGGTGACCGGGCGCCGGCGCGGCGCGGGGAGTGCACGCGGCGAGCGCGGGAGCAGTTGAACGGAGGGTGTGGGTGGAGTAGATTTCCGGGTCTGGTGGCGGGGCGATGGGTGCGCCGCCGCCGGAGTTGGAGATCGAGGCAGGGTAGCTCAGCCGGTTAGAGCACGGCACTCATAATGCCGGGGTCGCGGGTTCGAGTCCCGCCCCTGCTACTTCGGGAAGCCCGTAAGCACTACAGCTTACGGGCTTTTACCGTTGCGCCACTGAGTCCGGCGATACCCCCCGCGCATGCGGCGCCAGATTGCTCGTTTTGGCGCCCCGCGCGCATGAGGATGCGCATAACGCCTGGGCCGTGCCAGAGCCCGTGGGTTCATCTCGGTCAACGCGAGCGCCCATGCGAAACCAGGCGTGCACACTTCAAGGGAATGGAAAGCGGCCCGCGTACGGGCCAGGCGGGCCACGCCGCATGCCCCGCGGCCTCCATCAATACACGCAGGCCGCCGCCGCGCGGACCAGCCGCGAGCCACTGGTGTCCCGCCGGATCGCATTCCGCACGGCGCCAATGCGCTCCTTGTAGTCGCTGGGAAGCGGCGTGCCGGTCACCTGGGGATTACCGGACATCCAGCGGCCCATGCGCGCGCACTGGGGAACTCCGTGCTCGTCAATGTCGGTGGTCGCGTCGGCGTACGCGTAGTGCCGCTCCGGCCGGAGCCAATCCTCGAGCGCGAGCAGGTCGTAAATGCGGGCCGCATCGCTCGCGCCGCGGTCGCCCGCGACCTCGAGCAGCGCGTCGAGGACCGCCGCGTCGCGGAAGCCGCCGGTCTGGTTGCGCATGTAGTCGAGCAGCGCGCTGTCGGTCGAGACGCGGGTCGCGCGAACGGTGGCCGCGAGCGCCCGGCCGCCCTCGGTGCCGCAGCTCCGGATGATCGAGAGCGCCCACTTCGTCTTCGGTCCCGGATGCCCGGTCTGCAGTGTCTGCGCGGCGAGGCGACAGTCGTTCCGCTGGTGGATCGAGTCGGGATCGGCCTGGGCGCTGGCGGACCTCGCCGCGATCACGAGTAGGCCAACAATGAACATGATGCGAGTCATTGGCCACCGTTACTGCGGGAGGGGTCGCTCGAGGTGTTCCTCGCGCCTGATCCGGGGAACGCCAACGCGCGCTCGGCCAGCGGGGCCGTGGCCGCGAAGGCCAAATGCGTCGCGATTACCGACGAGTCCGTGGCAATGGCCGGGGACGGAATGGAACTGCCGACACTCGGGCGTCAGGGCGTCGAGCGGGTGGGAGCGGTCACGACGGGTGCCAGGTCTTCTTCCGTAGTAGCACACCAGCTTTAGCGGGTCCGAGTTCAGGGTTGGGTCATGCTGCCCTATCCTGAACTACGCGTCGCCCCATCTCTCGATGCTGAGCGTCACGGGAGGCGCAGGTCGACCCGCACGCTGTCGTAGGGTATGTCGCGCAAATCTTTGAACTGCACCTCGTCACTCGCGGTGGCGCTATCGAGACCGCTCCCGGCCGGCGGAAGTGCGCTCACGCTCACGCAGTACCGAGCGCGGGAAAAGCCAACGATCCGCTGCCGATACGCGCCGGTACTGTTCGTGGTGACGACGTCGGGGCTGCCGCTTCCGGACCACACGCCGGACCCGCACAGGCCGTCATCTGCTTTCGCGCGCACGGTTGCGCCGCCAACCGCCGCACCCCCTGCGGTGGTCACGCGTCCATACACGATCGCCGCGCTGGCGTTCAAGTCCCGGGACGTTGGCGTACTGCCGCCGCACGCAAGCGCACCAACGGCGGTGGCAACGAGTCCGCCCGCCCGTAGGGTTCCGGGCACCCGCCACTGTCGCTGCGTCAACACCGCAATCGCGGAGCTGCGCCACGCGTCGCGGCACGAGATGCCACACTCCGGCGCAGGCCTCTCCAGTAGGAGATCGAGCAGGTCATCCATCGATCCCTCCTCGGGCCATCGGCCCTTCACTGTCCATCAAGCTGACGATCCGCTGACGCGGGCGGCGACCGTTAGGCAGCCCGTGTGTCCCGCGTGCCCCCGCTCGAAAGTACCAGGCGCTCGGGAGGTGTGCACATGGGACGGCACTCGATCGTCCCAGGGGAGAGGCATCTCCCTCCGAAGAAGGCGACTGTCGGCGTGCCGGCGACCTATTACTCTGTGGAGGGAACCGTGGAGTGACCAACCCGGTGGTGGGGAGGGATGAT
>CAMLEQ010000393.1 GCA_946479015.1 uncultured Gemmatimonadota bacterium
CTTGGCGTTGAACGCGTCGTTCGAGCCGCTCACCATGGTACCCATGCGGCGGGCGTTGCGGCTCGTGCTCGATGGGAAGGCGGAGATCGTCGAGGCGGACTCCGAGCGGGTGATCCGGTCGGAGCGGCTCACGCTGCCGCGTCCGGCGGTGATCCGGCTCGTGAAGTTCGTCCACGTGCCGCGCCGCTTCCGCCGTCAGGTGACCAACACGTTCCTCTTCGCGCGCGATCACTACCGCTGCCAGTACTGCGGCCGCACGGTCGCCGAGCTGAAGCCGCGCGAGTCGCTCACGCGAGACCACCTCATTCCGCTCTCGCGGGGCGGCACGAACGAGTGGGCGAACGTGGTCACCGCGTGCTCCCCGTGCAACACGCGCAAGGGGAACCGGATGCCGGAGGAGATCGGCATGCACCCGCTGGTGCCGCCGGTCGAGCCGCACTTCGTCCACCTGGCGTGGGCGGTGCGCCGGCTCACCCCCATCCAGTCGAAGTACATCCGCCTGTTCTACGGCTCGGACACGCTGCACCAGCTCGAGCGCAAGACGAACGTGATGGTGTGACGGGCGCTACGGCGCCCGGAACACCCGCGATCTCGCCTGGTAGTGCCGCTCCTCTCCGCCGAGGAGGCGGGTGACGAGGGTCTTGGCGCCGCGCCCCAGCGCGGTGCCGGGATTCCGCTCCCCTCGCACGGCGGGGCTCAGCTCTCCCCGCAGCCACCGCTCCACCTCGTCGAGATCGTTCACGGAGAGCATCTCCACGTCCAGCTCGGCCACGTAGTAGAAGCGGTCGTGGCGCCCCGGCGGCTGGAGCGCCGGCTGGAACGGCTTGCCCACCGCCTTCTCCATGTCGGGGAGCCGCGCGTACGACCCCAGCGACGTCGCCCGGTCCCCCTCGATGCGCGTGGCCGAGTAGCGGCGCTGGAGCGGATCGTAGCGGACGATCACGTCCCATTCGGCGCGGCGCCGCAGGTCGTCGAACAGCCCCCCCGCGGCCCAGAGCTCGAGCCGGTAATGCAGGCGCGCGGGGAAGCCGCTGTGCAGCAGCTCCCGCAGGCTGCGGTCCTCGAGCACGTTCGCCGTCGTGATCGCCGGCGCCTCCGTTCCCCGCGCGCTCCCCTCGGGGAGCACGATTGCCAGGCGCGCATCGTCCTGCGCCGGGAGCGGCGCCGCGACGAGTAACGCGACGAGGGCGAGGAAGCGCAGGGCGGTCCGCACGGACTAGAAGCGGTGCCGGAGTCGGATGAAGAAGTTCACCGGATTCCCGCCGTCGGTGAGCGACTTCGCCAGGAAGAGCCCGAGCACATCGGCGTCGAGCCCCAGGCCGATGTCGCTCTTGAACGTGTCGAGCGACGGGAAGGCGGTGTCGCCGAGGCTCTCCCCCGCCGGTCCGCCGTGCGCGATCCAGCCGCGCCCGGCATCGGTGAACACCACCCACTGGAGCGGGTGGTGGAAGCTGAAGTCCCCGCGGCGCTCGAGCAGCCGCACCCGGATGTCCCCGCGATACTCGGCCTGCAGCAGCGCCATCCGGTCGCACTGGCCGGGAATTCCATCGATCACCACGCCGCCGCCGCACGTGAGCACGTCTTCCCCTCCGGTGAACTGGCGGAAGTCGTAGCCCGGCAGCGTGCCCGCGCCACCGAGGGCGAAGCGCCGCTCGAGCGGCAGCGGATCGCCTCCGAGCCACCCCCCGAGCACCAGGCGGAAGTTGAGCTGCCCCGTGGGCGACACGCGGTTGTAGCGGCGCGCATCGAGAAAGCCGCGCGTGTAGTGCACGCGTACCGGCCCGGAGGCAGCCGGGCGCGCGAGTGGACCGGTGGGCCCCTCGATCACTTCCGGGCTCCACCCGTGCTCGAGCTGCGCGGCGATGAGCCAGCCGGTCCACGGATTGTTCGGGTCGTTGCGCGTGTCGAGGGTGAGGTCGGCGCCGAGCAGGTTGAACCGTCCCTCGTCCAGCAGCGGGTTGGGACGCCACGGCGCGCTGTTGCGGAAGAGGGTGAACGGGTCGCGCGCCGCGCGCGCCTGCCACCGCTCCCGGGCGTACGACAGCGTGAGCGACATGGTGGTGCCATCGCGCAGCGACACGTAGCCGCGTGCACCGTGCCGGTTGTAGTAGTCGCGGTAGTCGCGGTGCAGGAAGAAGGAGGCGAGGCCGATCTCGCTGTCGCGGAGCTGCCAGCTCTCCACCGGCTGCACCACGTCGAACGCTTCGGCGCCGAGCGCGATCGCGCGGCCGAAGCCGAACTGCACCTCGCCGCTGACGGTGTAGCCCAGGTTCTCCCCCTTCCACTCGAAGCCGTCCGCCGACCGCCAGATGCCGAGCGCCTCGACGCGCGACCGCCCGGTCGAGAAGTTGCGACGGAGCCCCGCGCCGCCGAGCACGGGGAGACCCTCCACCCTGTTGTAGGTGCCCCCCTTGAGGATGAGGCGCGATTGGCTTCGCTGGTGGCGCCGCGACCAGCGCCGGAACCAGTTCGCCATGCTCTTGCTCTCGTCCTGCTCGGCCACCACGCGGTCGTTCTCGAGGTGGTAGAGCAGCGATGGCTTCCACACGCGCACGCGCCCGCCCACGGTGGCGCTGTCGGCGCCGAGCACGCGTCCGCCGGTCACCAGCAGCTCGCCGTCGATCCGGCCGCCGGGGCGGATGGTGACGTCGCCGTTGATGACGACCACGCGACCGGTCACGTGGCCGGCCACGGTGAGCGGCGCCTCGAGCACGGCCACGTCGCCGTCCACCACCTGCCCCACGGGAATCACCAGCGGCTCCGAGGAGCGCATCGCGGCCGGCTGGTCGTAGAGGAACGCGACTTCCGCCGCGTCGTCGTACGAGAGCGAGTCCACGCGTTGCGTGGTATCGGCCGGCTGTTGCGCGAGCGCGCCCCGCGCGACAATGGCGAGGCAGCAGGCGATGGCCAGCGTGCGCATGAGAGCTCCGGAGCGGGCGTGACGGGGGCGGCGCGCGGGGCGCCGCCGGAGGGACTCAGGAGTGTACACCGCGTGGCGGCCGGAAGGGTAGCCGCAGCGGAGCGCCGCCGGCGCGCGGCGCGCGCGTCACGCGCCGCCCCACTCCACGCCGAGCCGGCGCATGCGGCGATAGAGGTTGGGGCGGTCGGTCTGCAGCCGGCGCGCGGCTTCCGCCACGTTGCCCGCGGCCACCGAGAGCGCGCGCGTGATGAGCAGCCGCTCGTACTCGTCGAGCGCATCGCTGAGCGGGCGGTCGAGCGCGGCCGGCTCCGGCGGCGTCTGCGGCGACGACGGCGCCTCGCGGTCCACGCGGAGCACGGCGCCCACGTCCTCCTGCGTCACCTCCTCGCCCGCGTGCAGGATCGCCAGGCGCTCCACGATGTTCGCCAGCTCCCGCACGTTCCCCGGCCAGCGGTACCGGTGCAGGAGCTGGAGCGCGCCCTCGCTCCAGCGCGGCGCGGGCCGGCCGCTGCGCGCGCGGTAGAGCGCGGAGAAGTGCAGCACGAGCGGCGTGATGTCCCCCGGGCGCTCGCGCAGCGGCGGGAGGGAGAGCGGGATCACGTTCAGGCGGAAGAAGAGATCCTCGCGGAACTTTCCCTCCGCCACCGCCCGCTCGAGGTCCATGTTCGTGGCCGAGATGATGCGCACGTCCACGGCGATCGGCTTGCCGCCGCCCACGCGCTCGATCTCGCGCGCCTCGATCGCCCGCAGCAGCTTCGCCTGCGCGTCGGCGCCGAGGTCCCCCACCTCGTCGAGGAAGAGCGTGCCGCGGTCCGCGAGCTCGAAGCGGCCGATGCGCCGCTCCAGCGCGCCGGTGAACGCGCCCTTCTCGTGACCGAACATCTCGCTCTCCACCAGGTCGCGCGGAATGGCCGCGCAGTTCACGCGCACGAACGG
>CAMLEQ010000394.1 GCA_946479015.1 uncultured Gemmatimonadota bacterium
GCGATCTCCATGATCTCGAGCCAGCGGTCGGCGCCCGCCTTCTTCTTCGCCACCTGGTCGCGCACGCGCTGCACGAGGATCTCGCCGCCGCCGCCGGGGATGGAGTCGAGCCCCGCCTTCTGCAGCTCGCGGATCACGTCGCGCGCTTCCATGCGGAACAGCTTGGCGAAGAAGTCCACCTCGCTGGGGGAGAAGCCGTGGATGTGGATCGGGTGGTGGGTCTTGATGTACCGGAGCAGCTCCAGATACCACTCGAACGGGATGTACGGATTGTGCCCGCCCTGCATGAGGATCTGGACCGCGCCCAGGGCCTTCGCCTCGTCGATCTTCGCGCCGATCTGCTCGTACGACAGCGTCCACCCCTCGCCGTGCTTCGGGCGCCGGTAGAAGGCGCAGAAGCCGCAGTCGGCGACGCAGACGTTCGTGTAGTTGATGTTGCGATCGACGATGAAGGTGACGATGCCGTCGGGGTGCTTCTCGCGGCGGACGCGGTCGGCCTCCGCTCCGAGCTCGAGCAGGGGCGCGTTGGTGTAGAAGTCGAGGAGGTCACGCATGGGTCTTCAGGCCGCTGGGAGGAAGGCGAGCGAGCCATCGGGCACCTCCCCCGCCGCGGCGAGGCGGCGGAAGAAGTCCGTGAGCCCGGCGAGATGCGCGTACGAGAGACGGTAGTCGAGCCCCGACAGGTATTCGGCGCAGACGTCGCGCGCCACGCCAGTGGCTTCCGCCGCCTGGGCCGCGAGCACGTCGAGGTGGGCGAGCCCCCAGTCGCGGGACTCGATGAGCCGCGCGTGCACGGCGAGCGCCTCGCGCACCGGCGCGGTGCGCTGCGCCACCCACACGGCGAACACGAACGGCAGCCCGGTCCAGCGCTTCCACTCCTCGCCCAGATCGTACACGTAGCGGTAGTCGGGCGCGCCCGCGCCGCCGGCGTGGGCGCCGAGCAGGAGGGCGGCATCGCCGATCACGAGCCGCGCCTCGTGCGACTCCGCGCCGAAGCGAGCGACGTCGGCGAGCTCCGCGTCGCCCGCGCCGAAGCGCGGCTCGGCGCGCCACACGTGCTCGAAGAGGAGGCGCAGCAGCGCCACGCTCGTCATCGAGCTGCGCGAGAGCAGCACGCGCGCTCCGTCCAGCTCCTCCGCCGGCCGCTTCGAGAAGAGCAGCACGCTGCGCACCGGCCCGTCGGAGGTGATCCCGAGGTCGGGGAGGAGGAGGTAGCGCGAGGCGGCGCGCGCGTACTCCACCGCCGAGATCACGCTGATGTCGAGCTGGTCGTCCGCCATGCGACGATTCAGGTCGCTCGGAATCCCACTCACGAGCGTCCCATCGAGCGCCACGATGCCGCGATCGATGGCCCCGTACACCGGATAGCAGTTGATGTACGGGATGCGTCCGACGCGCACGCTACGCGGCCGCGGCGCTCGGCGCGCCGCCGTCCCCATCGAACGTCCGGATGACGTTGTAGTACGAGTCGCGCTCCACCGGGACCCGGCCGGCGCCGCGGATGAGCTTCAACACCTCGTCCAGCGCCATCCCCTGCGGCGTGTGCGCGCCCGCCTCGTGATAGATCTTCTCGCGCACCACGGTGCCCTCCAGGTCGTCCACGCCGAAGTTCAGCGCCACCTGCGAGAGGAACTGGGTGACCATGATCCAGTGCGTCTTGATGTGCGCGAAGTTGTCGAGGAACAGCCGCCCGACGGCCAGGTTGCGCAGGTCGTCGAACCCGGAGGTGGCGGTGCCGGTGCGTCCCAGCGTGTCCCCGAGCTCGTTGTGGTCCGGGTGATACGCGAGCGGGACGTAGGTGAGGAAGCCGCCCGTCTCGTCCTGCAGGTCGCGGAGCATCTGGAGATGCTCCATCCGGTCCTCCACCGTCTCCACGTGGCCGTAGAGCATGGTGCAGTTGGAGCGGATCCCGAGACCGTGCGCCACGCGGTGCACGTTGATCCAGTCCTCGGCCGCCAGCTTCTTCTCGGCGATCGTGGCGCGCACCGCCTTGGAGAACACCTCCGCCCCGCCCCCGGGGAGCGTGTCGAGCCCCGCCTCCTTGAGCGCGGCGAGCACCTCGGCCACCGGCATCTTCTCGATCCGCGCGATGTGCGCGATCTCGACCGCCGTCAGCGCCTTGATGTGCACGTGCGGGTAGCGCGCCTTGAGGCCGCGGAACATCTCCGTGTAGTACGCCAGCCCCGCCTGCATGTCGAGGCCCCCCACGATGTGGAACTCGCGCACGTACGGATTCGCGTCGGCCTCCGCGTACACCTGATCCATGGTGTAGCGGTACGCGCCCTCCTCCTTCGGCAGCCGCGCGTACGAGCAGAACACGCACGTCTTCCGCAGGATGCAGACGTTGGTGGGGTTGATGTGCTGGTTGGCCGCGAAGAAGACGCGCGCGCCGTTGCGCGCGCGGTTCACCGCGTCGGCCAGCGCCCCGACCCCGATCAGGTCGCTGGAGTGGAACAGCGTCGCGCCATCCTCGCGCGTCAGGCGCTCTCCAGCGGCCACCTTCTCCGCGATCGGGAGGAGCGCCCGGTCGCCGATGAGCGCGGGATCGAACTCCACGGTGACGGTCATCGCTCAGTCCACGAGGCGCCGGATGGCGAGCGTCACGTTGTGGCCGCCGAAGCCGAAGCTGTTCGACAGCGCCGCCGAGACGTCACGCTGCACCGGCACGTTCGGGGTGTAGTTGAGATCGCACTCCGGATCGGGGGTGCGATAGTTGATCGTCGGCGGGATCATGCCGTCCCGCACGGCGAGCGCGGAGATGACGAACTCCACCGCACCGGCGGCGCCGAGCATGTGGCCCGTCGCGGACTTGGTGGAGCTGATGTTGAGCCCCGAGACCGCCTCGCCGAACACCGCCTTGATCGCCTTCGTCTCGTTCAGGTCGTTGGCCGGCGTCGAGGTGCCATGGGCGTTCATGTACTGCACCATCTCGGGGGTGAGCCCGGCATCCATCAGGGCGCGCCGCATGGCGCGCTGCGCCCCCTCGCCGTCCGGCGCGGGGGCCGTGAGGTGGTACGCGTCGCCGGTGGCGCCGTAGCCCGCCACCTCGGCGTAGATGCGCGCGCCGCGATTCCGCGCGTGCTCGAGCTCCTCCAGGATCACGACCGCCGATCCCTCCCCCATCACGAACCCGTCGCGCGTGGCGTCGAACGGTCGGGAGGCGGTGGCAATCTCGTCGTTCCGCTCGGAGAGCGCGCGCATGTTCGCGAAGCCGCCGATCGCCATCGCCGTCACCGTCGCCTCCGCGCCGCCGGTGATCATCACATCCGCGTCGCCGTACTGGATCGTGCGGAACGCGTCGCCGATCGCGTGGGCGCTGGTCGCGCACGCGGACACGGTGGCGTAGTTCGGGCCCTTCGCCTGGAACTGCATCGACACGATCCCCGACGCGATGTCGGAGATGAACATCGGGATGAAGAACGGGGAGATCTTCCCCGGGCCGCGCTCCCGGTAGACGTCGTGCTGCTCCTCGAACGTCTTCAGCCCGCCGATGCCGCTCCCGATGATCACGCCCGTGCGATCCGGATCGTATCCGGTGCCCTCGGACAACCCGGCGTCCCGCATTGCTTGGACCGCAGCCGCGACCGCGTACTGCGTGAAGAGGTCCGCGCGCTTCGCCTCCTTCCGCTCCATGTACTCGTGCGGATCGAACCCCTTCACCTCGCAGGCGACGCGGACGGCGACGTTCGACGCGTCGAACTTCGTGATCGGGCCGGCGCCCGACTTCCCCTCCAGCAGGGAACGCCAGGTCGTCGCCACATCGTTGCCGACAGGCGTAATGGCTCCGAGGCCGGTGACGACGACCCTTCGCTTCATCACTCCTTGACCTTGGAATTGAGGTAGTTCAGCGCGTC
>CAMLEQ010000395.1 GCA_946479015.1 uncultured Gemmatimonadota bacterium
CCACGACGATCGTATCGCGGTGCGTCTCGAGCGTCGCCTTGAGGATGTCGAGCCCGGAGACCGGGGTGAGGTAGAGGTCCACGAGCACGATGTCGAACTTGCGCCGTCGCACCATCTCCAGCGCCTCGTCGCCGCGCCCGCAGAAGGTGACGGTGTAGCCGTCGAGCTGGAGCACGCTCGCGCACCCCTCGCGCAGCGTGCGGTCGTCATCGACCACGAGGATGCGGATGCTCGCCTTCACCTCGGGCGGAATGGACAGCGGATCGCGCGGCGCCCCCTGCGCCTCGGGAGCGGCATCCGACTGTGCAACGAAAGAACTGGCCATCATCGTCTCCTGCGTTGCCCGCGGCACGACCCGGGGGCGGTGGACAGTGCAAGGGCACGCGAAGCGACACCCACTCGCGGCTCCGATGACTTCGACTGCGGGACGACTGCCTGCTCACGCCAGTTCTCGCGGAAAGCGGCCCGCTGAGGAGAGATTCGGCGTGGACTCTCGGCAACACGACTTGTACGGCAACCGCTACACCGTTGTTGACGGGAGCCAACAAGAAATCGATGCGATTCGCTCGTGCAGCGGCCCTGCTAAGATAGGAAATTAGATTCGACTCACGTCGACGCGCAATGTAACGTTTATGTAACGTGCCCTGCCGAGTTGGTCGGGCATGATGCCCGAAGCTGCCGGATCGGTGCGACGGTGGGCGCGCAACGAGCAGCGGCCAGGGAGCCCTGGGCGAGCGTGGTAGTCGCTGTGGCACAGCGAGTTCTGCCGTCGCTCCTCATCCGCCGGCCGGCGGGGACGGAGGCCGTCATCCGGACCGAGTCCCCTGGATGCGCGGCGCGCCCCACCGGCGCCGCGCGCCCCACCACTCGCGCCACCCGCGCGACGAGCGCGCGGTTGCTCCCCGCGTTATAGTAGACCGTCCTTCTATCGCGCCACGAGAAAACCGCATAGCGGAGTGGGCCCGGATTTGCATCCGTCGGCGCCGCGGGGAGCAGCAGGTGTGCGCGACGAGATTCTGTCGTCGACGCCCAGGCTCCCGTGCCGTCCAACCCCAGAGCCCGGTCACGAATGTCCCTCAACCACATTCCGTCCAATCTTCCCGCTGAGCCCGGACGCGACCCGAACGCGCTCGCCTACCCGCCGCAGGGGTGGCCCCCCACGTGGGGGCAGGGGGGCGCGGAGGAGGAGCCAGGCATTCCGTGGGGACGCTACATCGCGGCACTGCGGCGCTACAAGTGGATGATCCTGCTCATCGTCCTCGGCGGGACCGCCGCCGGGGTCGCGGTGACCCGGTTCATGGCCCCGGAGTACCAGGTGCAGGGGACGATCTGGATCTCCGACACGGGCCCGCAGAACCGCGGACCGCTGCGCGGCGATGAGCTGCTCGGCAACGGCGCATGGGCCGATCTGCTCAAGAGCTCCGCCATCATGGACAAGGTCGTGCGGCGGATGATGCTCTACCTCTGGCCGACGAACATCGCCGACTCCGCGGCCTTCGCCGGCTTCGAGCCTGGCCCCGGCTTCCGCGCCGGCACCTACGAGCTGCGCATCGATCCCACGGGGAGCAAGTACACGCTGGCCACCAAGGACGGCTTCGTGGTGGAGAGCGGCGCCGTGGGCGACTCCGTGGGACGGAAGGTCGGCTTCCTCTGGTTGCCGCGCCCCTCCGTGGTGGGACGCAACCGCACGATCGAGTTCACGGTCCGCAACCCGCGCGACATCGCCGTGGGGCTGGTGAATCGCGTGGATGTCACCCTCCCCGACCGCAGCTCGTTCCTCAAGCTCACGCTGACGGGGCGCAGCCCGCGCCGTACGGCGGCGATCCTCAACGCCGTGATGGCCGAGTTCGTGAACACCGCCGGGGAGCTGAAGCGCCGCAACCTGACGGAGATGGCGGGCACGCTCCAGAATCAGTTGGACAGCGCGCGCGAGGCGCTGCGCGCCTCCGAGGTGGCGCTGCAGAAGTTCCGCACGAACACGATCACTCTCCCAACGGAGCCCGCGACCCCCGCGCCCACGCCGGGCGCGGCGCCGGGCACGACGCCGGGGGGCGACGCCCTCGGCGATCCGGTGCTCAACGACTACTTCGGGCAGAAGGTCGCCCTCGACGCCATCCAGCACGACCGGCAGCTCCTCGAGAACATCCTCCGCGACCCGAACAACATCACCGCGGACGAGTTCATGCCGATCCAGACGGCGCGCGAGGCGCCCGACCTGCAGGCGGCGCTCCAGGAGCTGTCCAAGCGCGAGGCGGCGCTCCGCGCCGCGCGCGAGATCTACACCGACGAGCACCAGACGGTGCAGAACCTCAAGGCGGGCGTGCAGGTGCTGCGCACGCAGCAGATCCCCCAGATCGTCCGCGCGCTCATCGCGCAGCTCAAGCGGCGCGAGTCGGACCTCTCGGGGCGCGTGCAGAGCGCGTCCGCGCAGTTGAAGTCGATCCCGCCGCGCACGATCGAGCTGATGCGGCTGCAGCGCGACCTCAACGCCAAGGCGAACCTGTACACGATGCTCCAGCAGCGCTACGAAGAGACGCGGCTCTCCGAAGCGGGCGCGATTCCGGACATCAGCGTGCTGGACACCGCCGTGGCTCCCCTGATTCCGACGAAGAACACGGCGCCGAGCATCATCGTGGTGGCGTTGCTCGCGAGCCTCGGCGGCGCCGTGGGGCTGGCGCTGCTGCTCGACCACACGGACACGCGCTTCCGCTATCCGGAGCAGGTGACCGACGAGCTGGGACTCACCATCCTCGGCGCGGTGCCCACGATCACGCGGGCGCGCGGTGGGGAGCCCGACCCCGAGGAGGCCGCGCAGGTGATCGAGGCGTTCCGGACGATCCGGATGGCCATCACCAATTCCTATGCGGCGGCAGGCCCGATCGCGTTCACGATCTCGAGCCCGGGGATGGGCGATGGGAAGTCGCTCGTGTCATCGAACCTGGCGCTCTCGTTCGCCGAGGCGGGATATCGGACGGTGCTCGTGGACGGCGACACGCGGCGCGGGCAGCTCCACGCCATGTTCGGCGCCAATCGCCGCCCCGGGCTGCTCGACTACCTCGGTGGCGACGCGCCACTCGAGGCCGTGCTGCGCGCCTCCACGCACGAGAAGCTGACGCTGATCCCGTGCGGCACGCGGCGCCATCGCGGTCCGGAGCTGCTGCACTCGCAGGCGATGGTGCAGCTCATGACCGAGCTGCGCGCGCGCTTCGACGTGATCATCGTGGACAGCCCGCCGCTCGGCGCCGGCGTCGACCCGTTCGTGCTCGGCACGGCGACCGGGAACATGCTCATCGTGCTGCGCACCGGAGCCACGGACCGCAAGATGGCCGAGGCCAAGCTCAAGCTCCTCGAACGGCTTCCGATCCGTACGCTCGGCGCGGTGCTCAACGACATCCGTGCGCGGGGCGCCTACCGCTACTACTCGTATCTGTACGGGTACACGACCAGCGAGGACGACGAGATGCCGCGGCTGGCGCCGCAGGTGGGCGAGCTCACAGGGCAGACTTGAGCGGGACGTCCTCGAACGATTTGATCGAGGCGCCCGTCTCGTCGGTCCGCAGATAACGCAGCGCGGTGGTCGCCCGGAGGAGCATCTCCACGGCGTCCACCGCGGACTCGGAGAAATCCGGGACGGCGCAGTAGCCGGCCCGGATTTTCACTTTGTGCTCCTCGTCACCGAGCGACACCGGCTCCAGGTCCATCATCTCCTGGATCCGCTCCATCATCCGCACGGCGCCCTGGGCGCCGGTGGCGGGCGCGATGATTGCAAAGTCCGTCGGACCGAGGCGGCCGATCGCGTCGGAGACGCGCCCCGCGCGGCGGATCACCGCCCCGAGGTGCTCCACCACGCG
>CAMLEQ010000396.1 GCA_946479015.1 uncultured Gemmatimonadota bacterium
GCGACCACCCGGGGCCCGTCGGCGCTCGGGGGGGGCGTGCCGGCCCCCCACCGCTGGGGGCGGGGGGCCGGGGGGGGGGTGCTTGGGGGGGATCGGGGGACGACGGCGCTGGTGGTACCGTCGTGCAAGGTGAGGGCGAATTCCAGGCCCGGAGTGAACTTCGACACAGAGGCGAGCGTGCGTCCTTCGGCGTCGCGGGCGACGGCGTAGCCGCGGCCGAGAGTGGAGAGAGGGCTCAGCGCGTGCATCCGTCCGGCGGCGTTCTCCAGGCGCGCCCGGCGACGCTCGACGCCGCGCGAGGCCACGAGGCGGAGATCGCGCACGGAATGCTCCAGCCACTGCCGCGCATCCACCACCCGGCGCTGCACCGCGCCCCGCATCACCGCGGCGAGCCCGTCGAGCTGCGCGCGGACGTCGGCGAGCACCGGCACCGCCGCCTCGGCGGCGGCCGATGGCGTCGGCGCGCGCAGGTCCGCCACCAGGTCGCACAACGTCACGTCCACCTCGTGCCCCACGGCGGAGATGGTGGGCACGGCACAGGCGGCGAGCGCGCGCGCCACGCGCTCGTCGTTGAACGCCCACAGATCCTCGCGTCCGCCCCCGCCCCGTCCCACGATCACGGCGTCCGCATCCCCCCAGCGGCTCACCCGGTCGATCGCCGCCACCAGCTCCTCCTCCGCGCCATCCCCCTGCACCTTCGCCGGTACCACCACCAGCTCCACGATCGGGCAGCGCCGCCTGACGACGGCGATGATGTCGCGCAGCGCCGCGCCGTCGGGGCTGGTGACCACCGCCACGCGGCGCGGGAAGCGCGGGAGGGGGCGCTTCCGCTCCGGCGCGAGCAGCCCGTCCCGTTCCAGGCGGGCCATCGCCTGCTCGAGCGCCTTGCGCCACAACCCATCCCCCACCGCCTCCAACCGCGACAGCTGGAGCTGCATGTCGCCGCGTGCCGCGTACACGGTGAGCTGACCGAACGCGGAGACCTGCATCCCGTCATCGGGGGGCGCGGGGATGCGTCGCTGCTGCGAGGCCCACACCACGCACCGGATCTGCGACAGCTCGTCGCGGAGGCAGAAGTACCAGTGGCCGTTGCGATGCGCCTTGAAATCGCTCACCTCGCCACGCACCCAGAGCGGGACGAATGCCCCCTCGAGCACTTCCCTGGCGATGTGCGTGAGCGTGGACACCGCCACGGCCGACTCCGCCGTGGCGCCCGGCTCGGCGGCCACGGGCGCCGGTACCGCGCGCGACGGGGAGGCCCCGCGACGGTCGTAGGCCTCCGGCACGTCCACCGGGAAGAGGTCGAGATCCTCGGAGGCGCGGCGCCCTCGCGCGCCGCCCCCCGTGGCGCGGGCACGGCGACCGGTCATCGCGAAGCGACCAGCTCGGCGGCGCGGATGGTGTTCCGCAGAAGCATGGCGATCGTCATCGGCCCGACGCCACCGGGGACCGGCGTGATCCGCCCCGCCACCTCCCGCGCGCTGTCGAAGTCCACGTCGCCGACCAGCCGGTAGCCGGACTTGGCCTCGGGGTCGCTCACGCGGTTGATGCCGACGTCGATCACCGTGGCGCCCGGCTTCACCATGTCCCCGCCGATCATGCGAGGGCGCCCAGCGGCCACGATCAGGATGTCCGCGCGCCGCGTGTGGTCGGCGAGGTCGCGCGTGGCGCTGTGGCACACCGTGACGGTGGCGTTGGCGCCCCGCCCGCTCTGCACCATGAGCGACATCATCGGCTTCCCCACGATGTTGCTCCGCCCCACGATCACGCACTCCGCGCCCTTCGTGTCCACGCCGGAGCGCACGAGCAGCTCCTGCACTCCCGCCGGCGTGCAGGGCGCGAAGCCGTCGCGGTCGCCGGTCAGCAGCTTCCCCACGTTCACCGGGTGGAAGCCGTCCACATCCTTCTCCGGCCGGATGTGGTTGATCACCACGTCGGGGGAGATCTGCTTGGGCACCGGCATCTGGACGAGGATCCCGTGGATCGCCGGATCCCGGTTCAGCGCGTCCACCTGGGCCAGGAGCTCGTCCTGCGTGGTGGTGGCCGGCATGCGGATGGTGACGGAGTGCATCCCCGCCTCCTCGCACGCCTTCCCCTTGCTGCGCACGTACACGGCGCTCGCGGGATCATCGCCCACGAGCACCACGGCGAGCCCCGGCTTCACCCCGGCGGCGGTGAGCCGCGCCGCGTCGCGCGCCACCTCGGCGCGGATCTCCCGCGCCACGGCCGCGCCGTCGATCAGCTCAGCGGGCAAAGTCCACCGCCCGTTGCTCTCGGATCACCACCACCTTGATCTGCCCTGGATACTGCAGCTCTCCCTCGATCCGCCGCGCGATCTCCTCGCTCAGCGATGTCATGCGTACGTCGTCCACATCATCGGGGTTCACGATCACGCGAATCTCGCGCCCGGCCTGGATGGCGAACACCTTGTCCACTCCAGTATAGCTGGAGGCGATCCGCTCCAGCCCCTCCAGCCGCTTCACGTACGTCTCGAACGCCTCGCGGCGCGCGCCGGGGCGCGAGCCGCTGATGGCGTCCGCCGCCTGCACCAGCACCGACACCTCGCTCTCGTGCGGCACGTCGTCGTGGTGCGCGGCCACGCAGTTGACCACCAACGGGTTCTCGCCGTAGCGCGTCGCCACCTCCACCCCGAGCTGCACGTGCGTGCCCTCGTGCTCGTGCGTGAGCACCTTCCCCACGTCGTGCAGGAGCGCGCCGCGCTTCGCCATGGCGACGTCGAGCCCGAGCTCGGCGGCCATGATCCCGGCCAGGTGCGCCACTTCCTTGGAGTGTTGCAGGATGTTCTGCCCGTAGCTCGTGCGGTAGTGCATCCGTCCCACGAGCTTGATCAGCTCCGGGTGCAGTCCGTGCGCGCCCACCTCGTACGCCGCTTGCTCTCCCATCTCCTGAATGGCGGCCTCCACCTCCTTGCGCGACTTGGCCACCACCTCCTCGATCCGGCCGGGGTGGATGCGCCCGTCGGCCACGAGCTTGGTGAGGGCCAGGCGCGCCACCTCCCGCCGGACGGGATCGAAGCAGGAGACCACGACGGTGTCGGGGGTGTCGTCGATGATGACGTCCACCCCCGTGGCGAGCTCGAACGCGCGAATGTTGCGCCCTTCCCTCCCGATGATCCGCCCCTTCATTTCGTCGTTGGGGAGCGACACCGAGGAGACGCTGATCTCCGATGTGTGCTCCGACGCGATGCGTTGGACGGCGAGCGCGACGATCTTCTTCGCTTCGCGTTCGGCGTTGCGGCGGGCGCTCTCGCGGATCTCGCGGATCTGGTTGGCCGCCTCGGCCTGAGCTTCCTCGGCCAGCCGATTGATCAGCTCGGCTTTGGCCTCCTGGGCGCTCATCCCGGCGAGCTGCTCCAGGCGGCGGCGCTCCTCGGCGACCAGCCGCTCGAGCTCCCCTTCGCGCTCGGTCACGAGCTTCTCTCTACGGCCGAGGTCGCTCGACCGGCGCCCTACCTCCTTCTCGCGTTGATCGAGCGTGTCGAACTTGCGGTCCAGGCTCGATTCGCGCTCCTGCATCCGTCGCTCGGCGCGCTCCAGCTCCTCGCGGCGCTTGGCGGCATCACCCTCCCACGCCTCGCGGAGCCGGATCGACTCCTCCTTGCCGGCGACGACCGCCGATTTGCGCAGCGTCTCCGCCTCGCGGCGGGCGTCGTCCAGAATGCGGCGGGCGGATTCCTCAGCGGTGGCGTTGGCCGATCGCAGCGCGGCACGCTCGGCAGCGCGTCCGGCCCGACGCCCGAGAACGAAAAACGCCGCGGCGGCGATGATGGCGACAACGCCCAACGCGGCGACCAGCGCGGTTTCGCTCATTGGATCTATGCTCCAACG
>CAMLEQ010000397.1 GCA_946479015.1 uncultured Gemmatimonadota bacterium
TCGGGCTCATGGACGCCGACATCTACGGCCCGAACATCCCGCGGATGATGGGGGTGAACGCGCCGCCGCCGGTGGTGAACAACCGCATCGTGCCGCTCGAGGCGCACGGCGTGAAGGTGATGAGCCTCGGCTTCCTCGTCGAGCGCGACCAGCCGGCGATCTGGCGCGGGCCGATCGTCATGAAGGTGATCACCCAGTTCCTCTCCGATGTGGCGTGGGGGGAGCTCGACTACTTCCTGGTGGACATGCCGCCGGGCACCGGCGATGCGCAGCTCTCCCTCGTGCAGGCCACGCACGTCCACGGCGCGGTGATCGTGACCACGCCGCAGGCGGTGAGCGTGGGCGACGCGCTCCGCGGCGCGAAGATGTTCCAGCGCGTGGACGTCCCCGTGCTCGGGATCGTGGAGAACATGAGCTACTTCCTGTGCGGCCACTGCGGAAAGCCCACGGCGCTCTTCGGGAGCGGCGGCGGGAAGGAGCTGGCGGACGAGCTGAACCTCCCGCTCCTCGGCGAGATCCCCATCTGGCCCGCCGTGCGCGCGGGCGGTGACGAGGGGCTGCCGATCGTGATCGCCGAGCCGGAGTCGGCGGCCGCGAAGGCGCTCACCGCGACGGCGCAGCGCATCACCGAGGCGGTGGGGAGTACCGTACCGGCATGACCGAGCCCGCAGTCAGGGGAGCGCTGCACGAGACGCGGCCGCCGGACGATGCTCCGGCGGCCGCGCTGCCGTTGAACCCTCGCGATGGTCTCGCCCCGGTGGCCATCACCGGGGAGTATCCCGCGCACGCGGCGCTGGTGCGCGGGTCGCTCTGGCGCACGATCCTCGATGTGGCGCTGCCGGCGGTCGCGTCGATGCTGCTCATGACCATCTTCGCCACCGCCGATGCGTTCTGGGTGGGGCGGCGGATCGGCCCCGGCGGGCTCGCCGCGGTGTCCACGTCGGTGTTCTGGATCTGGATGCTCGTCTCCGCCGCGGACACGGTGGGGGTGGGGCTCACCGCGGTGGCCGCGCGGCGCCACGGGGCGCGGGAGCCCCGGCGCGCGGCGCGCGCGGTGGGGGACGCGGTGCTGCTGGCGATGGGGGTCGGCGCCGCGATCGCCGTGGCGGGGCACCTCGCGCTCGGCGCGATGTTCGGCGTGATGCACACGCCGCCGGAGGTGAGCGCGCTCGGCGAGCGCTACCTCGGCACGTACCTGTATGGCGCGCCCCTCATCTTCGGCTTCTTCGCCGTGGACGCCGGCTTCCGCGCCTCCGGCGACACGCGCACCCCCTTCCTGCTGCTGCTCACGACGGTGGCGGGATCCCTCGTGCTCGATCCCGTGCTCATCGTGGGGGTGGCGCCCGCGCCGCGGCTCGGGATCGCCGGCGCCGCGGTAGCCACGGTGCTCACGCGCGCGGCGGCGTTCGTGATCGGCATCCGCATTCTCCGGCGGCGGGCGCTCGTGGCGTTCGGACGTCCCTCGGCGGCCACCATCGGCGCGATCCTGCGCGTGGGACTGCCGACCGCGATCACCGGCATCGCGTTCAGCGCCATCTACGTGCTGCTCACGCGCACGACGACGCTCTTCGGCACGCCGGCGCTCGCCGCGCTCGGCGTGGGGCATCGCGTGGAGAGCTGGGCGTACATGATCGGGATCGGCTTCGGCGCCGCCGCGGCGGCGGTCGTGGGGCAGAACCTCGGCGCCCGCGACCCCGAGCGCGCCGAGCGCGCGGGGTGGTACGCCGCCGCGATCGCCACGGCGGCCGGGATCGTGGGCGCCGCCTGCGAGTACGGGTTCGCCGTGCCCATGTCGGCGCTGTTCACCACCGATCCCACCGTGGTGGCGGAGGGCGCGCACTACCTGCGGATCGCGTCGCTCTCCACCGTGTTCATCGGAGCGGAGGTCGTCCTCGAGGGCTCGCTCGGTGGCGCGGGGGACACGCTCCCGCCGATGCTGACGTCCACCACGCTCACCGCGCTCCGCATCCCCGCCGCCGCCTGGGCGGCGGCGCGCTGGGGGACGGCTGGCATCTGGTGGACCATCTCCCTCACCGCGGCCGGCCGGGGGATCGCGATGATGCTCCTCTGGCGGAGCGGGAGATGGAAGCGCAAATCCTTGTAGCGGGGCGCGGGACTCGGGAATCGGGACTCGGGAGGGGCAGCGAGGGGGCGCGCTGACGCGCGGCCCCCTCGCACAATGGTGCGAGGTGAGCGCCCTCGGCGCTCGCCTCGCGGTCATCTCCCGAGTCCCGAGTCCCGAGCCCCGAGTCCCGCCTCTCGACCACTGGAGCGGACAGGGGTTCCGGCATGTCCTTCATCACGCTGCTCACCGACTTCGGTACCGCCGACGGCTACGTGGGGGAGGTGAAGGGAGTGCTCCTCGCCACGGCGCCGGAGGCGCGGTTGGTGGACATCGCGCACGATGTCCCGCCGCAGGACGTGGAGGTGGCGCGGCTGGCGGTGGCGCGCTACTGGCGGCGCTTCCCGGCGCGCACGGTGCACCTGGTGGTGGTCGATCCCGGGGTGGGGTCGGAGCGGGCGGCGATCGCGGTGGAGAGCGATGGACGCCATCTCGTGGGACCGGACAACGGCGTGCTCTCGCCGGCGCTCCTCCTCCGCGGCGCGCGCGTGGTGCGGCTCCCCGTGCCGGCGGGGGCGGCGCCCACCTTCCACGGGCGCGACGTGTTCGCGCCCGCCGCGGCGCTGCTCGCCTCCGGCGCTCCGCTCGACTCGCTCGGGACGCCGCACGAATCGCCGGTGATCCGCCGCACCCCGGAGGCGCGCCGTCTCGCGGACGGCGTGGTGCAGGGGGTGGTGATCGCCGTGGACCGGTTCGGGAATCTCATCACCAACCTCCTGGCCCCGCGCGGGGGAACGGTGGAGGTGGCGGGGCGCGAGATCCCGATCTCCCGCGTCTACGCCGATGTGCCGCCGGGGACGCTCGTGGCCCTCACCGGCTCCACGGGGCTGATCGAGGTGGGCGTGCGCGATGGCAGCGCCGCGCGCACGCTCTCAGCGACGCGCGGAGTCGCCGTGCTGCTCCGAGCTCCCCGCCTGTAGCGGCACGATCCGGTCGTTCGACGACCGCCCCGGGACGGTGCTCGTCACCACCCGGCCGGCGTACACCGCGCCCTTGCGCGGCTCGATCGCCCCCGTGCCGTTGTGCAGCTCGGAGGCCAGCTCGCCCCCCGACAGGATCACGAGCATCGTGAGATACATCCACGTGAGCAGGATGATCACCGCGCCGATCGTCCCGTAGGTCTTGTTGTACGACCCGAAGTGGGCGACGTAGAGCCGGAACAGCGACGTCACCACGATCCAGAGCACCGACGCCGCGAGCGCCGACACGAGCAACTGCTTGTTGTCCTGCTTCAGGTTCGGGAGGAAGCGGTAGATCAGGTAGAACGCCAGCACCAGCAGCACGAACGCGAGCGGGTACTGGACGATCAGCCACAGGTACTTGAACACCGCGTCCAGGTGCAGGTGCGACCCCAGCCAGTTCACGATCTCCGGGCCCGCGAGCATCACCGTGCTCGCCACGAGGATGAGCAGGCCGGTCACGATCACGGCGGCGATGGAGAGGAGCGCTCGCTTCCACCACGGCCGGCTCTCGGAGATGTCGTAGGCCTGGTTGAGCGCATCCATGAGCGAGCGGAAGATGTTCGACCCCGACCACAACGCGAGCAACGCGCCCAGCGACATCACGCCGGGCGCGTTCTTGGAGAAGACCACATCCTTCACGACGCCGCGCACGAGCGTGAGCGCATCGGGGGGGACCACGCTCGCGAGCTGCTGCATGATCCAGTCGAGCGTGCGCTGCTCGTTGCCGATGAGGCCGATGAACGGCGCGGCGAAGAGGAAGAGC
>CAMLEQ010000398.1 GCA_946479015.1 uncultured Gemmatimonadota bacterium
AGCGCTGCGCGTGCCGCTGGAGGAAGTGCGTGGCGAGCGGCGGGATGTCCTCGCGGCGCTCGCGCAGCGGCGGGAGGTGGATCTCGATCGTGTTGAGGCGGAAGAGCAGGTCCTCGCGGAACCGCCCCGCGGCCACCTCTCCCTGGAGATCCGCGTTCGTGGCGGAGAGGATGCGCACGTTCACCTGCCGCGGGCGCGAGCTTCCCACGCGCTCCACCTCTCCCGTCTGTAGCACGCGCAGGAGCTTCGCCTGGAGCGCGAGCGGCACGTTCGCGATCTCGTCGAGGAAGAGCGTGCCGCGGTCGGCGAGCTCGAAGCGTCCCACGCGGTCCGTCTTCGCGTCGGTGTACGCCCCCTTCACGTGGCCGAACAGCTCGCTCTCGAACACTCCCTCCGAGAGCCCGCCCATGTTCACCGCCACGAACGCCTCCGAGGAGCGCGGCGACACCGCATGCAGCCAGCGCGCGACCATCTCTTTCCCCGTCCCGTGCTCGCCGGTGACGAGCACGTTCGCCTCGGACGGGCCCACGCGCTCCATGAGCTGGAGCACCGGCCGCATGCGCGGCGACTCGGCGATCAGGCGGGGGACGCCGTCCTTGCGGAGGATGCGGTTCTCCCCCTCGAGCCGTTGCGCGCGCCGGATCGCGCGCCCGAGCTCGAGCTGCGTGTGCAGCGTGGCCATGAGGCGCGCGTTGTCCCACGGCTTCTCGATGTAGTCCCACGCGCCGCGGCGCATCGCCTCGACGGCGCCGTCCACGCTCCCCCACGCCGTCATCACGATCACCGGCAGCGTGTGGTCGGCCGCCTGGAGGCGGGGGAGGAGGTCGAGCCCCTCGCGCCCCGAGGTGGTGTCGCGGGCGTAGTTGAGGTCCATGAGCACGGCGTCGAACTCGCGGGCCTCGATGGCCGACACGATGCCGGCGATCGAGCGCGCGGTCTCGATCTCGAAGCCCTCTCCCTTGAGCAGGAGACGGAGCGCCTCGAGGACGTCGGGCTGGTCGTCGGCGATCAGGATCCGCATCGGGGGCCGAAGGTTGGAGGCTCGGGGCCAGGGGCCGGGGGCCAGGGGGATTCAGGGAGCGACGGGGCGGGGGACGGCACACCGGGAGGGTTCCGTCCCCGATCCCCAGTCGCGATCCCCCGCGTCGAGTCCGTACACAGAAATGTCCTGGAGCGAGCGTTGGGGGGCAACTGCTCGGGGCTGGGGGCCGGGGGGATCCCGGGCCCCGGGGTCGGAGGTCAGCTACGTCAACGACAGCGAACGGCGGGAAGGAATCAGGGCGTGTGCCGTCCCCGCTCCCGCGTCCCGAGATCCCCCCGGCCCCCGGCCTCCCACCCCCGGCCCCCAGCAATCACACTACCCAGCCATCCTTGAGCTGAATCACCCTGCTCCCGTACCCCGCGTTCGTCTCCGAGTGCGTCACCTGGATGATCGTCGTTCCCTGCTCGTTGAGGCGCTTGAACAGCTCCATGATCTCGGCGCCCTGGCTCGAGTGCAGGTTCCCCGTGGGCTCGTCGGCGAGGATGAGCCGCGGGCTCGCGATCACCGCCCGCGCCACGGCCACGAGCTGCTGCTGGCCGCCGGAGAGCTGGCGCGGGTAGAGATCCTTCTTCCCCACGATGCTGAAGCGGTCGAGCGTGTCGGCCACGATCGCCTCGCGCTCGCTCTTGCGCACGTTGCGGTACGAGAGCGGGATGTCGAGGTTCTCGGCCACCGTGAGGTCGTCGATCAGGTGGTACTGCTGGAAGACGAAGCCGATGTACCGCTTGTTGAGCGCCACGCGATCCTTCACCGACATGGCGTGCACCGGGTGGCCGAGGAACCAGTACTCCCCGCTCCACGCCCCATCGAGCATCCCGAGCACGGCGAGCAGCGTGCTCTTCCCCGCGCCGGAGGGGCCCATGATGGACACGAACTCGCCGGGCTGCACGTCGAGGGTGATCCGGCGCAGCACGTAGCTCTGCCCACCGGCCAGCGGATACGACTTCTCGATGCCGCGCGTGGAGATGAGCGGGCCGGCGTACGGCTCATCGGCCGCCGGCGCGGCGGGCCCGGGCGAGGAGAAGAGCGACTTCAGGCTCATCAGTCGTACCTCAGGGAGACGGTTGGATCGGCGCGCGAGGCGCGCCGGGCCGGAAGATACATCGCGCTGCAGAGGCGTGAGGGTCACGACGCCGGGCGTCCCGCTCGCCACCGGGAGGAAGGTCGGCGGGAGCGAGCCCGCCCGGACGCCGTGACCGGAACCTCGAGCTGATCACTCCGCCTGCAGCGCGAGCAGGGGATCCACCCGCGTGGCGCGGCGCGCGGGGAGATAGCTCGCCACGAGCGCCACGCCGCCGAGGAGCAGCGACACCACGGCGAGCGTGACGGGGTCGCCGCCCCCCACGCCGTAGAGCAGTCCGGTGAGCAGCTTCGCGAGCGCGAGCGCGCCCGCCACGCCGGCCACGATCCCCATCACCGTGAGCACGAGCCCCTGGCGCAGCACGAGTCCGAGCACGTCGGCGGGCTTGGCGCCGAGCGCCACCCGCACCGCCAGCTCGCGCGTGCGCTGCGTCACCATCGACGTCATCACGCCGTAGATCCCCGTGGCCGCGAGCACGAGCGCCACCGCAGCGAACAGCCCGAGCAGGAGCGCCGCGAAGCGCCGCTGCGCGAGCGACTGCGTCAGCACCTCGTCCATCGTGCGGACGCTCCCCACCGCCACGTCCGGGTCGAGCGCCGCCACCTCGCGCCGCAGCGCGCCCGCCACCGACGACGCCGTGCCCGAGGTCCGCACCACGACGTTCACGCCGGGGAAGGGAACCTGCCGCTCGGGCGCGAACACCTCCGGGACCGCGGCCTCGTCGAGCCGGTCGCGCCGCACGTCGGCGACGACGCCCACCACCTGGCGCATCGCCCCGTCGTTCACCGTCACGCTGAGCCGCTTTCCGAGCGGGTTCTCCCCCGGCCAGTACTTCTTCGCGAACGCCTCGTTCACGATCGCCACCGGCACCGACGCCGTGTCGTCGTGCGCGTCGAACGCGCGCCCCGACACGAGCCGCATCCCGATCGCGTCGAAGTACCCGTCGTAGGCGGTGTTGAACGCGACGCCCGCCTCGTGGCCGGGCTCCACCGGGTGCCCATCGAGCACCAGCCCCACCACGGCGTTCGAGCCGCTCAGCGGGAGCACCAGCACGGCGCCCGCGCTCGTCACGCCGGGGAGCGCGCGCATGCGCTCCACCACCCGGCCGTAGAACCGGAGCACGGAGGCGTTGTCCGCGTACCTGTCGTCCGGGAGCCGGATGCTCGCGGAGATCACGCCGTCCGGATGGATGCCGGCGTCCACGCGCTCGAGGCGCATGAGACTCACCGTCAGCAGCCCCGCCCCCGCCACGAGCATCACCGAGAGCGCGACCTGCGCCACCACGAACGCGCTGCGCAGGCGGTGGCCGCTCCCCGCGCCCGTGGATCCGCGCGCGGAGTCCTTGAGCGTGGACTGGAGATCGGTGCGCGCCGCCTGGAGCGCCGGCGCGAGCCCGAACAACATGCCGGTCGACAGCGACACCGCCAGCGCGAACAGCGCCACGCGCCAGTCCACGCCGATGTCCGACGCGTGCGGCAGCGATGGCGGGAGGAGCGACTTCAGCAGCGCCGTCCCCCACGACGCGAGCAGGAGCCCGAGCACCCCGCCGGCCATCGCGAGCAGCACGCTCTCCACGAGGAGCTGCCGCACGATGCGCCCGCGCCCCGCGCCGAGCGCGGAGCGCACGGCGATCTCCCGGAACCGCCCCGTGGCGCGCGCGAGCATCAGGTTCCCCACGTTCGCGCACGCGATGAG
>CAMLEQ010000399.1 GCA_946479015.1 uncultured Gemmatimonadota bacterium
CCCCGGCGCCCACCCGTGGGGCTTCGGGGGGGGGGGGCCCCCCCACCCCCCGCCCCCCCGTCGCGTTCCATGTTACCCGCGCCCCGCGCCCCGCGTCCCGCGTCCCCGATCACGCGTCGTAATAAAGGAAGAACTCGTACGGATGCGGCCGCAGGTTCACCGCCGCGAGGTCCTTCGTGCGCTTCAGCGCCAGCCAGGTCTCGAGCACGTCCGGCGTGAACACGTCGCCGGCGAGCAGGAAGGCGTGGTCCTTCTCCAGCGCGTTGAGCACCTCGGCGAGGGAGCCCGGCGTGTTGCGGATCCCGCGGCGCGCCCGCCCTTCCAGCTCGTACAGATCGGCGTCGATCGGCGCCGGCGGCTCGATCTTCCGCGCGATGCCGTCGAGCCCCGCCATGAGCATCGCCGAGAAGGCGAGGTACGGGTTCGCCGTGGGATCGGGGGCGCGGAACTCGATGCGCTTCGCCTTCGGGCTCGGCGAGTACATGGGGATGCGGCAGATCGCCGAGCGGTTGCGCTGCGAGTAGATCAGGTTGATCGGCGCCTCGAACCCCGGCACCAGCCGGCGATAGCTGTTCGTGGTCGGCGCGCAGAAGGCGAGCAGCGCCGGCGCGTGCGCGATCAGTCCGCCGATGTACCAGCGCGCGACGTCGGAGATGAGGCCGTAGCCGTTCGCGTCGTAGAAGAGGTTCGTGTCCTCGTTCCACAGCGACTGGTGCACGTGCATCCCGCTGCCGTTGTCGCCGAACAGCGGCTTGGGCATGAACGTGGCCGTGAGCCCCTCGTTGTGGCAGATGTTCTTGACGATGTACTTGTAGAGCATCGTCCGGTCGCCCATGCGCACGAGGGTGGCGTAGCGCATGTCGATCTCCGCCTGCCCCGCCGTCCCCACCTCGTGGTGCTGCACCTCCACGGGGATCCCCGCGTCGATCATCGCGAGCATGATCTTGGAGCGGACGTCCTGCAGCCGGTCCACCGGCGGCACGGGGAAGTACCCCTCCTTGTGGCGCGGACGGTGGCCGAGGTTCGGCGTGGTACCGTCGCGCCCGGAGTTCCAGATCCCCTCCTCGGAGTCGATGTGGTAGTAGCCCTCGTGCGCGTTCTGGTCGAAGCGCACGGAGTTGAAGATGTAGAACTCCGCCTCCGGCCCCCAGCACGACGTGGTGGCGATGCCGGTCGCGCGCAGGTGCTCCTCCGCCTTGAAGGCGATGAAGCGCGGGTCGCGCGTGTACGGCTCGCGCGTGATCGGATCGAACACGTCGCAGATGATGGAGAGCGTCGGCACTCGCAGCACCGGGTCCACGAACGCGGTGGCGGGATCGGGCATGAGGAGCATGTCGCTCTCGTCGATCGCCTGGAAGCCGCGGATGGACGAGCCGTCGAATCCGAGCCCATCGCGGAACACCTCCTCGTCGAGCGCCTTCGCCGGGATCGAGAAGTGCTGCCACTGCCCGGGGAGGTCGGTGAACTTCACGTCCACCACCTGGAGCCCCCGCGCACGGACGAGCTCCAGGACCTCGGTCACCGCCGCGGAAGGGGTGGTCGTCCCCATCTCGCGGGTCTTCGGCTTCGTCGTCGTCCCCATGGTCGGTCTCCTCGGTGCGTGTGCCCCCCGGAGCGCGCGGGCGCGCGCCCTCCCCACCCGGCTCACGGCGCGTGAGCGGCCCCCCGAAACGCGACGCCTCCGCGTTCCAGTGATCGGAGCGCGGAGGCGTGAATGGCGGAACTGGCGGGAGGGCATCGCGTCCCCGCCGGTCCGCCCCCCGCGCACCCGCGGCAGGCGGCCCACCAGCGGTTTCGCTGGCCGGCCCCGCGAACGGTGGCACGGGAGCAACGCACGACACGGGACATCGAATTCCCCCGACGGGCGGCCCGATGCCGCCCGCCGAGACGATACTGCCGGCCAGCGTCATTGTCAACGGAGATGCGCACGAAATGCAGAAATCAGGCGACAATTAACCAATTGTTCGCATGTTTAGCGCAACATGGCAGACTGGACGTGCGCGTTGTGCACGTTTCACGGTACACATGTGACCGGCGCCAGCACGGCGCGACATGCCGGCGCTGCCGCCGCGCATCGGGTGGGAGCATCGGGGCGATGTCTACGTCTATAACGATGGTATGCCCGACGAGTCGGCGCCGGCCGCGCAACCGCACTTGAGTCTCCGCACGAGAGACCGCACGTTGCTCTCGTTCGGCCGACGTCGGCATCTCGGGTGTGCAGGTGAGCTTCGACAGGCGTAACCCTTCCCGGAGTGTAGTCATGCGTCAGTTTCTGGCATCGATCGCGACCATCTGCGCGCTCCTCGCGAGCGCGGGCGCTCCCGTCCAAGCGCAGGGGCTCTTCGGAAAGCTGAAGGCGAAGGCGAAGCAGCGAGTGGACAACGAGGGCGACCGCGCCATGGACCGGGCGGTGGATCGCGTGGTGGACGCGGTGGTGTGCGCGGTGACCGACGCCGCGTGCCTCGCGAAGGCGCACAGCGAGGGGAAAGCGATCAAGGTCACCGACGCCAACGGGAAGGCGGTGTCGAGCGCCGACTCGGCCGCGGCGATCTCCAAGGCGGTGGCCGACGCGGCGGCCGCCGCGGAGCCGGCGATCGGCGATGATGCGGGGAGCGGCGGCGCGACCGCCGGCGGCGCCAAGGGGAGCGCGGAGAGCGCGGCGCCGGGCACCGGGGCGTGGGTCAACTACGACTTCGTCCCCGGCGAGCGGACGCTCTTCTACGACGACTACTCGGCCGATGAGGTGGGGAACTTCCCCCGCCGGCTCGAGTTCGAGTCCGGCAACATGGAGATCGCCGAGTGGCGCGGCGCCCGCTACCTCCGCTCCACCACCGACCACGGCGAGTTCGCGATCCCGCTCCCCGAGGTGCTCCCGCAGCGCTTCACCGTGGAGATGGACGTCTACCAGGGCGCGCGGCAGTACACGTGGGGGGATGTCGAGATTCGCTTCGTCGAGCGGACGACGCCCGAGAAATCCGAGGTCTCGGTCAACTGGACCGGGGGCGGCCTGCTCGGCCCGCGCCGGGCGATGACCGAGGTCGGGCGGGAGAAGTTCAAGGATGCGTTCGTCCCCGTCCGCATCATGGTCGACGGCCAATACGTGAAGGTCTACATGGGGGACAAGCGCGTGGCCAACGTGCCGAACGCCGACCTCGGACGCGCGCGCAAGATCTGGGTGCGCGTGCCGGCGAGCGAGGACTCGCCGGCGTACGTGGGGGCGATTCGCGTGGCCGCGGGAGGGAAGAAGCTCTATGACGCGCTCGCGGCGAGCGGCCGCGTGACCACGCACGGGATCCTCTTCGCCACCGGGAGCGCGACGCTGAGCCCGGAGAGCACGCCGACGCTCAAGGAGATCGGCGAGATGCTGAAGGCGCACGCCGACCTGAAGCTCGTGATCGAGGGGCACACCGACAACGTGGGGAACGCCGCCGCCAACCAGACGCTCTCGGAGCAGCGCGCCGCCGCGGTGAAGCAGTACCTGGTCTCCACGTACGGCATCCCCGCCGCGCGGCTCCAGGCCAAGGGCTACGGCGCGTCGAAGCCGGTGGCGTCGAACGACACGCCGGAGGGACGGCAACAGAACCGCCGCGTGGAGCTGGTGAAGATGTGATGCACCCGCGCGCCTGACGGGGCACACGAACGACGGCGGGGGCGCACGCTCGAGCGTGGGCCCCCCCCCGGTCGGTAACCCCACCCCGCGGAGTACTTAGCGAGGGAGTTGTACAGCGACCACAGCGGCACCAGGAAGATGGCCGACCAGAAGATGACGAACCTCGGCACTGCGATCACCTCGCTGCGAGTCGCTGAGGCCG
>CAMLEQ010000400.1 GCA_946479015.1 uncultured Gemmatimonadota bacterium
GTCGGGAACGGCGAAAGACGAGATGCGGAAGTGCGACGGGGCGCCGGCTTGGCCGGCGCCCCGTCGCGTTCCTTGTTCGTGCCGCTCCCCGCGCCCCGCGGTTCCCCCCTGGCCCCCGACCCCCAGCCTCCGGCCCCTACTCGTGCCTCGCCGCCCGCAGCAGCAGCTCGTGCTGATTCACCACCCGCCCCGTCCTCGGCAGCGGGCGCAGCTCGCGGCGGGCGTTCGGCGCGATTCCCACCTCGATCGCCTTCGCGCGGAAGGTGGGACCGTGGTCGATGTCGTGGCCGTTCTCCGCCTGCCACTGGTGCACCATCTCGTGGAGCAGCGTGTGCAGCGCTTCCGCCCAGCCGTGCCGGCGGATGTGCGCGCGGCTGATCGCGATCTCCGCCGGCTCGCCGTACGGCGACGCCGCGGTGTACTGGCCGAGCCGCGTCTTCATCCGTCCGGAGACGCGGATCACGATCTCGCTCAGCGCCCCGTCGAAGTGAATGCCGTTGTACTGCCGGTGCCACTCCAGCAGCTCGCGAACGAGCACGGCGTCGTCGGGGTTGGCGCGCTCGGGGCGGCGCACCGGCGGGCGGTGAGTGCTGTGCACCGGATAGCCGAGGATCGTGCGCTGCGCCGCGCGCCGCTCGCTCCGCGTGCGCCCCGACACGAACACGACGATCGCCCGCAGCACCTCTGGGGGGGCGGTCAGATACGCGCGATGGACGCGGAGCTGCTTGCCGCTGAAGCTCACCATGACGGCGCGGTTCTGCGTCAGCCGGCAGCTGGTGATCCCTTTCAGCCCATGCGCGCGGAGCCGCTGGAGCAGCTGCTCGGCGTTCCGGGGAGCGCTCTCGAACTCGAGCTGGAGCTGGAACGGATCGCCGCGCAACGCGGCCAGCAGGCGCTTGATCATCGGCTGAAGCTCTTCACCGGACCGGGAATGAACCTGTTCTCGTGCCCTGCCCATATCAAGGTGTGTACCTCGATCTCGCCCGGTCCGAGGTGAATGAGGTTCACCGACGACGGGCGCCCGCCGCGCGATCGGTTGGACACCGTCCCCGCGGTCGAGACGACCGTGCCGCGGCGGGTGTGCTCCACGTAATGGATCGCCTCCTGATGGTCGTGTCCGCACAGGACGAGATCCACGCCCAGATCGGCGAACGCGCCGAGCACGCGCCTGGTGTTCACCAGCCCGTGCCGCTGCGAGATCTCCCCCTTGAGCGGGTTGTGGTGCATGACGATCACCCGCGCATCGTCAGGCGGGGATTCGGCGAACGCCGCGCGCGCCCGCTCGATCTGCGCGCGGCGGAGGTCGCCAACCACGCCGATGTCGCGCACGTTCCAGGTGAGCGTGTGCGCCATCACTCCGTGCGCCGTGAGCAGCCCCACGAACGTCGCGCCGGGGACGCGCAGCACGGGCTCCAGATCGGTCGAGATGTAGCGGCGGTAGTTCTCGTAGAGCGCCGCGCGATTGCCGAGCCCCACCGGGGCCAGCCACCACTTCACGTCGTGATTGCCGGGCACGACGATGGTCTGGCTCACCCGCCGCGCCTCGCGCAGGAACGCGCGCGCCCGCAGGAACTCTCCCGCCCGAGCTCGCTGGGAGAGATCCCCCGACACCGCCACCACGTCGAACTTCCGTTCCTGGATGAGCTCCTCGATCGCGTCGATGAGCTCCGGCACCGCGGGCTTGCCGAAGTGCAGGTCGGAGACGTGCAGGACCGACGTCACCCGAGCCTCGCGATGATCGCGTCGGCGAACTCCTTCGTGCCGGCCGTGCCTCCCAGGTCTCGAGTCACCGTCCTCCCCTCCCGGATCACCTGCTCCAGTGCCCCCCGGATGCGGTTCGCGCACGCTTCGTGCCCGAGATGATCGAGCATCATGCAGGCCGCGAGGATCTGCGCGCCGGGATTGGCCACCCCCTGGCCGGCGATGTCCGGGGCCGTGCCGTGCACCGCCTCGAAGATCGAGGCCCCCTCGCCGATGTTCGCCCCCGGCGCCAGGCCGAGCCCGCCCACCAGCCCGGAGATCTCGTCCGAGAGGATGTCGCCCAGCATGTTCGTCGTGACCACCACGTCGAACGCCTCCGGCTTGAGGATGAGCTGCATGGCCATGGCGTCGACGATGCGATCCTCGAACTGCACTTTCCCCTCGTACTCCTTCGCGATCCGGCGGCCGGTGTCGAGGAACAATCCCTGCGACAGCTTGAGGATGTTCGCCTTGTGCACGAGCGTGACCTTCCTGCGTCCGTGCGCCAGCGCGTACTCGAACGCGAACCGGATCACGCGCTCCGAGCCCGCCCGGGAGATGATGGCCACCGACTCCGCCGCCGCCTGGTCATCGCTCCCGATCTTCACGTAGTGCTCGACGCCGCTGTACAATCCCTCGGTGTTCTCGCGCACGAGCACGATGTCCACGTGCTCGAACCTCCCGCCGGGCTGGATGGTGTGCGCCGGCCGCACGTTCGCGTACAGATCGAAGCGCATGCGGAGCGCGACGTTCACGCTGCGATAGCCGCCGCCGATCGGGGTCTCGAGCGGCCCCTTGAGCGCCACCCGCGTGCGGGCGATGGAATCCAGCGTGGCGGCCGGGAGGGGATCGCCCGTCGCCTTCACCGCCGTCATGCCGGCGACCTGGCGGTCCCACACGATGTCCAGACCGGCGTGGTCGAGGATGCGAACGGTGGCGTCGGTGATCTCCGGCCCGATGCCGTCGCCGGGAATCAGCGTCACGGGAATGGACATATGCTCCAGCGGCTACGGGGCCGCGATGAGGTCGGCGAGATGCTCCGCCGCGCTCGCCGCGAGCGCGGGGGTGAACGACGCGGACGGGTCGCCGAGCACATCCCCCGCCCACACGATCTTCGACCGTCGCGCATCGAGTAGCACGACATTCAGCACGGCACGCTCCGCGCCCTCGCCCGCCGGCTCGAACCGGATCTCGACGGGGAAGAGGAGGTACTGCGCATCCTCCTCGAGCGCCACGAGCGTGCGGATCTGCGACCCGAATGGCTCCGGCAGGAGCTCCGGCGCGCGCCGGAGCGGCGGCCGCAGCCACTGCGCGGCGAGCGCGTACGGATCCGGCGCGAACCCCGGGTTCCGGCGCGCCACCGCGGCGAGGCGCTCGGGAAAGACCCAGCGATCCTTCAACCCGCGATTTCCGAGTGCGAACGCGATCTCCGCGTCCACCTCGCCCAGGTAGTCGCGCGGGTCGCCGATCCGGGTGCTGAATCCGAGGGGATCACCCTGCCGGAGATAGTGCGTGGGCAGCACGAGCACGCGCCGCGCGGCGAGCGACGACAACGGCCGGCGCGCCGGAGCGCTCTCGCCGTCCCCCGCCCGCTGCGCCTGCGCGCACCCCACCACCGCCGCCAGCGCCACCGCCGGCAACATGATCAATACTCTCACGGTCGATCCCCTCGAAGCTGGAGTAAAGTTAGTCGGGGCGAGCGCACGCGGCAGTCTGCGCGTGAACCGGCCGATCGATGACGCGGGAGCGGGGTCGCGGTGCGATTCCCGATTCTCCGTTCCCGATTCCCGGCGGTCTCGCCCTTGTCGCCCCCTCCGGAATGACTCACTTTCCCCTCTCGACGAAACCTTCCAGGAGGGGATCGGCATGCGCCGTGGCGTCTCGGTCCTGTTGTGGGTGGGGGTGTCCTGTCTCGGCGCCGCCGCGTTCGCGGTGCTCGCGCTCTCGCGCGGCGAGACGGTGAACGCGGCGTGGCTGCTCACCGCCGCCCTCTGCACCTTCGCCGTCGGCTACCGCTTCTACTCGAAGCTCATCGCGGC
>CAMLEQ010000401.1 GCA_946479015.1 uncultured Gemmatimonadota bacterium
GAACGCGAAGAAGCGTGTCCGCCATCCTCCGGCGGTCACGCGTCTTCGTATCGCGCGATCGGGGCGAGCGCACCTCGCTCCGCCCGTGGCGGAGCGAGGCGCTATGTCAGTCGGCGCGCCGGCGCGCCTGCCACTGGATCAGCCCCCGCGCGATCGCGACGTTGTCCACCGCGATCTCGTACAGCTCCCGGAACGCGATGGCGCGCGTCGGCGCCTCCGCCTCCGCGATCACCGGCGGGGCGTGCCCCTCCCGGCGCTTCGGATCGCTGCGCCGCTCAACGGCGATCCGCGCCCGGAACGTGGCGTCGTCCTCACCCTGCGCCTCGATCATGACCATGCCGCCGCCGGGCAGCTCGCGACTGTAGAGCAACACGTCTCCAGCCCACACTGTTTGCGGGACCCGGACGCCCGATCAGCGGCGCGTCCGCGACATTCCCGACGCCAACATCGCCCCGGGCGAAAGCTCGCCGGCGCGATGCGTATTCCTGGATTGACGATCGAGCTCGCTAAAGGTCAGCCGCCGCGCGAACGGCCGCGATCGTGTTCCGACGCCGCATCGCCGCACCCCACAGATCGCCCACAGTGGCGATCCGGCGCGGAACGGTCTCGATGGTGAACGTCCGCGGGTCGAGCCCGGGCTTCAGCTCGCGCCAGTCGAGCGGCGTAGACACGGTAGCGCCTGGCTTGGCCCGGACGCAATAGGTGGACGCCACGCTCTTGCCGGCGGCGTTCTGGAGGTAGTCCACGTACACCGCCGTCGGCGGGCGCGACTTGATCGCCCGCTCCACCGTCGCCTCCTCCGGATGCGCGGCGGCGACCCGGGTGGCCACGAGCTGCGCCAGCAGCAGCGCGGTGTCGTACGACGTGTGCCGGGGGAGCGGGAGCGCGATGTGCAGCCCGCGCGATCCGGAGGTCTTGAGCGCGGCGCGCAGCCGGAGGCGGGCCAGCTCATCGCGCACCCATCCGGCCACCCGCACCACGCGATCGAAGGGCGCCCGCGGGCCGGGGTCGAGATCGAGGATGGCGTAGTCCGGCTCCTCGGGCGCCGACACGCGCGAGAGCCACGGATCCACGGAGATGCAGCCGAGCTGCACGAGATAGAGAAGTGTCGCGAGATCGCCGCCGATCACCCGGCGCTGACGCTCCCCGTCCCCGTACGCCACCTCCTCCACGCGTACCCCACCGGGGACGTGCGCGGGCGCCTTCTGCTGGAAGAACGTCTCGCCGGCGATGCCGTCGGGGGTGCGCTTGAGCACGAGTGGGCGGTCCGCGATGGCGGGGAGGATGAGCCGGGAGACGCGCGCGTAGTAGCGCATCACGTCCCCCTTGGTGTACCCCTGCTCGGGAAAGAACACCTTGTCCAGGCTCGTCACCTGAAGCGTCGCGCCCCGCGCGATCCGGAGGGTGCCGGCACCCCCCGAGCGCTCGATCGCGTCGAGCTGCCTGACGATCGGTGCGGCCGTGCCTCCCCCGGAGCCGACCACCTTCCTGGCCGCGCCCCGCGCCCGCGTCCCCGCACTCGCCCGTGCCGCCCCTCCGGAGCTCGCTCCCCTCCCCCTCTTCCTCGCCTGCCCCGCTCTGCCGACGCGTTGCGCGCTCCGCGGCTCCCGCCCCACCTCGCGCGGATCCTTGTCGTCGCGCGTGCCGAGATAGATGGGCTGCCGAAGCTTCCCGTCGGCCGTCCACTCGTTGAACTTCACCTCCACCACCACTTCCGGGCGCACCCAGTGGGCGGGCTCGTTGGTCTTCGGCGTCTCCTCGAACGGCGACGTCTTCCGCTCGAGCGGCGCCAGGCGACGGTGCATCGCCTCCAGCCCCGCCCGATCGAAGCCGCCGCCCGTGTGCCCCACGTACACGAACCGGTCGCCGTCGAAGTAGCCGAGCAGGAGGGCGCCGATGAACTGGCGCGAGTTCCTCGGCTCGGTGAAGCCGCCGACCACGAACTCCTGGCGAAATTGCACCTTGAGCTTGAGCCACGCCTCGGAACGCTTCCCCGGCTCGTAGCGCGCGTCCGTGCGCTTGGCGATGATCCCCTCCCACCCGTCGCGCCGCGCGCGCTCGAGCATGAGGCGTCCATCCGCCGGCTCGGACACGCCCAGATGGAGCGACGGCGACGTGCGACGGCGAAGCAGCGACTCGAGCCGGCGCCGGCGCTCCGACCACGGGAGATCCAGCAGCGGCTCGCGTTCCTCGGCGAGCAGGTCGAACGCGACGAGCGCGGCGGGGCGAGCGGACGCGTGCTCCTCGATCGCGCGCTCGTCCTTCAGGTGCATGCGCGACTGGAGCTCCTGGAAGCGCCCCGGACGGCCGCCATCGAGCGCGACGATCTCTCCGTCGAGGATCACCTCGTGCCCCGCCTTGCCGGCGAGGGTGCGCACCGCGGCGGCGACCTCGGGGAACTGCGCCGCCTTGTCCCTGCCGTTGCGCGTCACGAGCCGCGCGCCGCTCGGTGTGGCGTGTGCGAGCACGCGGATCCCGTCGTACTTCGGCTCGAACGTCCACCCTTCCCCCTCCGGGACCTCGGAGCCGATGGCGGCGAGCATCGGCTCGAGCGTGCGCAGCGCGCGCGGCTCCGCCTTTCGCGCGGCGCGCGCTGCGGGGCGTCGCGTCGGGCGCTTCGCGGCGGGGGCGGTGGGGACGTCGTCGGCTGCCGAGCGATTCGAGCGCCAGACGCGATTCCCGTCCGATGCGATCTCGTCCATGGTTCGTCCGGTGGCCACCGACGTGTCGGCGGTGACCGCCACGTCCGAGCCGGGTTCCGCGAACGCGTCGTTCCGCTTCATGAGGAGCCATTGCGGCTTCCGGTCGCCGCGCCGCGTGCGCACCAGCGTCCATCCGCCGCGCAACCGTTCGCCGTGGAGCACGATGTCCAACTTGCCGCGCGTCCATCCTTCGTGGAGCGCCTCCGGACCGGCACCGCCCGCGCTCTCGTAGCGCCCGCGATCCCAGAGCATGACCGTCCCCCCGCCATACTCCCCTGCGGGGATCGTCCCCTCGAAGGTGTTGTACTCGATCGGGTGATCCTCGACCTCCATCGCCAGCCGCTTCACGGCCGGGTCGAGGCTCGGCCCCTTCGGCACCGCCCAGCTCTTCATGACGCCGTCGATCTCGAGGCGGAAGTCGAAGTGAAGGTGGCTCGCGGCGTGCTTCTGCACGACGAACACCGGCGCCTCGGGCGATGGCGGCGTCATGCTGCCGCCACGGGGCTCGCGCGTGACGGCGAAATCGCGCTTGCGCCGGTATTCGGCGAGCGGCTTGCCGCCTGACGAGGAGCGTCTGCGCGTGGCCATGGGGCGGGGGAGGGAGTGGGGAGGGCGACTCGTCAGGCGGAGCGCTTGCGCGCGCGGCGCGTGGACGACTTCCGCTCGCGCGCGGCGGCGGCGCGGCGGCCGGTGCGGACGGCGCCGCGGGCGCGCCGCGGGCGTTCGGCGCTCTGGCGCTCGAGGCTCTGGCGGAGTCGCGACATGAGGTCGATCACCCGCGTCTCCTCGGCGGGGGCGGTCGCCTCGGGGAGCGGGATCTTCCGTCCCTTCAGCTTCGCGCGGATCACGCGCATGAGGCGCTCGCGGTAGTCGTCGCCGTACTTGGATGGATCGAACGAGGCGGTGAGGCTCGCCACGAGCTGCTCCGCCATCCGCAGCTCTGGCGCTCGCACGGCATCGGCGTCCGGGAGCTGGAGCGTGGCGGCATCCACGAGCTCGGCGGCGAAGCGCATGATCTCGAGCACGAGCGCATCGCCGATCACCTTGATCCCCG
>CAMLEQ010000402.1 GCA_946479015.1 uncultured Gemmatimonadota bacterium
GGCCCGCGCCCCGGGGGGGGCCCCCTCATTCCTTCCCGCCTCCCGCCTCCCGCATTCCCGCTTCCCGCTTCCCGAGTTCCGAGGACGCGGCGCCGCGTCCTACCTCAGATCCGGCTCGATGATCGCCGCGAACGCGTTCCGCGCACGATTCAGTCGCGACTTCACCGTCCCCAGGTTGCACCCCGTGATCTCCGCGATCTCCTCGTACGACTTCCCTTCCAGCTCGCGGAGGATGAACACCTGCCGATGATGCTCCGGCAGCTGCGCCACCGAGCTCTCCACCAACGACCGCAGGTGCCGCTTGCGGTACAGGTCGTCCGGCCGCGAGCCCGTGTCCTCGAACTGCAGCGGGCGGTCGTCGTCCTGCCAGTTCTTCTTGATCGTCTGGAAGAACACCAGCGGGTTGCGCGAACGATTGCGCAATTCGTTCTTCGCCAGGTTCGAGGCGATCGTGTAGACCCAGGTCGAGAACTTCTTCGACCGGTCGAATCGATGCAGATGCCGGTAGACGCGGATGAACACTTCCTGAACGAGATCCTCACCCCGCTCCCGGTCCCCGATCGTCCGATAGATGAAATTCAGCAGCCGCGTCTGATAGCGGTCCACGAGCTCCTGGAACGCCCGCTCCTCACCCGCGAGGAACGCAGCCACCAAATCAGAATCGTCCAAGGCGTGCAGCTGTTCGCGAACAGCCGCTCCCGGCGACGGCACCAACTGCTTCAGCGCGACGTCAGCCATGCTTCGAGTTCCCCCAGAACAAAGGGTAGAGGCTCCAACGAGACGCGCAGGAAGACCATCGCCTCTCGCCGTCCGTGCCCCCGAGAAAGGCATAGCCCATGCCCGGTGTGGCACGCGCGGGTCTCATCAATTAAATCGCCGAACTACAACGACTTAGCGAAATTAACCCACGGTTCAAATATACCAGCAGCCGGCACGCTTGTCCACATTCGGTGACGATTTCCGACGAATCCGTTGGACAGACGGCCCGGTCCGCTCCTTCTTTTTCTTGGACCCCAGCGTGACCGCCACGGTTGCACCCGCTACCTTGGACGCCGTCGTCGCCGGCCCATGCACATCCCCGGAGCAGCACCACCGCGCTCTCTCCAGAGGTCCGCATGAGGGTCCCCGTCGCCCCGGTCGCCACCGCGCTCGCGCTTCTCGGACTCCTGGGCCCACGCCCCGCTCTCGCTCAGGACGGAGCTCCGCCTCCACCCGCGACACTGGCCACCGTGATGGGAACGGTCCTCGACAGCATCGCCGGCGGGCCACTGGCGGGCGCGGTCGTTCAACTGGTATCCACGGATTCCGCCCCGCGAAGTTTCGGGACGCTCTCCGATTCCGCCGGCCGCTTCCGCATCGCCGGCGTCCCGCCCGGCTCCTACCGCATCGGCTTCTTCTCCCCCGCGCTCGACGCCCTCCACCTTCCCGCTCCCGAGAGACTCCTCCGCCTCGGCTCCGATTCCCTCACCGAGGTCAACCTCGCCACCCCGTCGCCGGTCACGATTCAGGCGCGCCTCTGTGCGGGCCCCCCAGCGGACTCCTCCGGTCTCCTCTTCGGCTCGGTGCGCGAGGCCGGATCGGACGTCCCGCTCCCCGGCGCCGCGGTCGTGCTCTCGTGGAGCGAGCTGGTGATCGGACCGGGGGTCATCCGGCAGGAGCGGCGCCGTCTTCCCGCGCGGACGGATGACGAGGGCCGCTTCGCGTTGTGCGGCGTCCCGGGCGATGCCGGCGTATCGGCGCGCGCGGAGCTGGGCGCGCGGGCCAGTGGGTACGTGGAGATCGCCATGCCGGCGCGGGGAGTGCTCCACGAGGACTTCACCATCCCGGAGGACTCCGGGGCGATCGCCGTCGCCGACACGGGCGCCCCCGCTCCGGCGGGTGCCGAGCCGCTGTTCCGGGGCACCGCTCGCCTCGCCGGCACCGTCCGCACCCCAGACGGACACCCGCTCGCCGGCGCCACGGTGCTCGTGTGGGGGTCGAGCGCCTCCGGGATCACGGGCGCCGATGGCCGCTTCGCGCTCGCCGCCCTCCCCGCCGGCACCCAGACGCTGGAGGCGCGCTACATCGGCTTCGTCCCCGAGCGCGTGGCGGTGGACCTCGCGAGTGGACGCACGGTCTCGGTGGCCGTCGTGATGCGCGAGAAGGTGACCACGCTCGGCGCGGTGACGGTGTACGGCAAGCGGCACTACCGGCAGCGTGACGGAATCGCCGGCTTTCTCGCCAGGCGCCGGCGCGGGATCGGTCGGTTCGTGACGCACGAGGAGATCGCGCGGAGCCCGGCGTTCGAGCTCACCGACGTGCTCGCGAGCATTCCGATGGTCCGGGTCACCCCCACCAACGACTTCCGCTACGCCATCACGCTGCCGGGGCACTTCACCAGCCGCTGCTCTCCCGTCATCTGGGTGGACGGGATGCGCTACGAGAGCGACTTCGACATCAACACGTACGCGCGCCCGCGCGACATCGCCGCCGTCGAGGTCTACTCCGGTCCCGCCGAGGTCCCCGCCCGCTTCGGCCCCACGAACTGCGGCGCCATCGTCATCTGGACCGGAGCAGTCGACACGCGGTAGCCCCGCCGCTACCGCCCCAGCCGGAACCCCGCGACGTACAGGATCGTGAGCGCGGTCTTCGCGTCGACGATCTCGCCATCCCGGATCATCTCGAGCGCTCGCGAGATCGGAAGCGTGTGCACCTCCACGAACTCGTCCGCCTCGAGCTTCGCCTCGCCGCGTGTGATCCCGGTCGCGAGGAAGGCGTGGATCTTCTCGTCGGTGAAGCCCGGGGTCGTGTAGAACGTGTACACGTGCTCCACGTGCTCGGCGGTGCAGCCGGTCTCCTCGAGCAGCTCCCGCCGCGCGCACGCCTCCGGCGCCTCCCCGGGATCGAGCCGACCCGCGGGGATCTCGTAGACGTAGCCATCGGCGGCGTAGCGATACTGCTCGATGAGCAGGATCTGCGGGTCCTCGCTGGAGGGATCGCTGAGGAGCGGGAGCACGGCGCTCGCGCCGGAATGGCGGATCATCTCCAGCTCCCCCACCGACCCATCGGGGAAGCGCACGGTGTCGATGTCCAGGTTCACGACCTTCCCGCTGTACACTCTCCTGCCGCCGATCTTTCCGGCCTCGGTCTCGCTCACGCTGGCTCCGGGGTGAAGAATGGTCTCGCGGGGCGCGTCACCGCGCGCCCCCCGCGATGCTCAGCAGCACGCGCGCCATCGCCGCGGGGATGCTCTCCCCGCGCAGCGCCAGCACGAGCGCCGCTCCGCCGAAGAGGAGCGCGAGCACCAGCCGCGCCGAAGCGCGGAGGATCGGCGGGAGATAGGGAAGCGACTCGCGGACGAGCCACATCCATGGCGGAACGGCGCGCGGACGGTGCATGACGAGGCGGGGGTGCGGTCTCCGGGTTCTCCATCGGCGCCGGCATGCGCCGGCGTCTGTCCAATGGACACTCGGCGTGGACACCCCGCCCCTGGCGGCTCATCCGGCGATGGGACGGCCGTCCGCGTCGTACACGTGCACCGGCCCCACCGCGAGCGCCTCGAGCGGTGCGCGCACGGCGGCGGGATCGCCGACCACCACGAGCTGCATGATCTCCGGGTGCAGGTAGCGCGACGCCGCGTGCAGCACATCCATCGTCGTCACCGCGCGGATGCGCTCCCGGTAGCGGTCGAAGTAGTCGTCCGGCAGCTCGTAGACCACCATCGCCGCCAGCGCCCGGGCGATCGCCTCGGTGGTCTCGTACTTGATCG
>CAMLEQ010000403.1 GCA_946479015.1 uncultured Gemmatimonadota bacterium
GCCCGAGCGGAACCCAGCCAGGGCGCCCGAGCGGAGGCCCGCACGTCACACGCGTTCCAGGGGCGAGCGGCTATTCCGTGATGTGCAGCTCCATCTCGCCCGGATGCATGAGCGTCTCGTGGATCCCGCACTTGCCCGCCACACGGAGCGCCGCGGCGCGGCGGGGTTCCGGGAGGGTGGGCCAGTGGAGCGTGATCGTCCATCGCGACACGCGGTGCTCGCCGTCGGCGAACGACCACGCGACGTCGATGGCGAGAGTGGACGCGTCGAGCTTCGCGTGGTGTGCCCAGGAGGAGAGCACCAGGAAGGTGCACGCCCCCAGCCCGCCCGCCACCATGTGGTAGGGGGAGTACGACGCGTCCTCCGACGCCGCGTCGATGGTGAGGGGACCCTCGCTTCCCTCGAGGCGAAGGTGCTCGCTGGACAGGATGGTGATGTGCACGCTCGCGCTCCGGCGTTCCGACATCACGTGGCAAGGAGCACGCCCGCCCCCCTGCCGCCGCCGGGACGGTGTACTTCGCGACCGCTCCGGGCTACAATCCCTGCATGAACATGGCGTGCGCGAGCACGGAGGCGGCGTGACACGATGGACGATGGCGGCGTGCGTGATCGCCGCGATGACGCTCGCGGCGCGCGGCGCCCGGGCGCAGGACGAGGACCACGCGCACTGGGGGCTGGACCGCGTGGGGACGTACTTCAGCTACACGTGGATCGAGGACGCGAAGCGCGGCTGGGAGCTCGGCGGCGACATCGACGTCGGCTCCCTCGGCCCGCGCGCGCGCGTGGTGCTCGGGCTCGATTACTTCAAGGCCGATGCCGATCGCGTGAACGCGTTCGGCATGCCGCTCACCGGCGGCTTCCACGACTTCGCCACCACGGTGGACGTGCGCGTGCGGCTCCTGCGCGCCGGGCCGCTGGAGCCGTTCGCCGGCGCGGGGGTGGGCGTGCACTTCCTCGGCAACGACATCCGGGGGGACGACCGCTTCGCGTCGCGCTACGAGGGGACCGAGGGGAGCGCGCAGATCTTCGGCGGCACGGAAGTGGCGCTCACGAGCGACCGGCGCGTGGCGTTGTACGGCGAGGTGCGCCGCATCCTCGCCCGGGCGGTGGGACGGACCACGGTGCGCCTGGGCGCTTTCTTCCGGCTCTGACGAACGAGGAGGGACGACGGTGAGCGAAGCCGAGCGCGGGGTGGTACGGCACGAGCTCACGATCCCGGCGCCGGAGGCGCCGATCGCGGGGACGCTCGTGCTCCCCGCCGGGGCGGGGGCGCGCGCGGTGGTGTTGTTCGCCCCCGGCCGGAGCGGGGGCGCGAGCCCGCGCGATGCGCGCATCGCGGCCGCGCTGCACGAGGCGGGGTTCGCGACGCTGCACACCGACCTGCTCACACCGGAGGAACTGCGCACGGACGAGCGCACCGGCCACCTGCGCTTCGACATCGACCTGCTCGCCTCGCGCGTGCTCGCGGCCACGCGCGTGCTCTGCGCCGCGCGGGAAACGGCGGGGCTGCCCATCGGCTATGTCGGTGCGGGGACGGGCGCGGCGGCCGCCATCCAAGCGACGGTGCTCGACCGCAGCGCCTACGCCGTGGTGTCGCGCTCCGGCCGTCCCGACCTGGCCCTTCAGTGTCTCCCCAAGGTGCGCGTCCCCACGCTGCTCATCGTGGGAGGGGACGACGTGCCGCTCGTTCCGCTCAACCAGCAGGCGTTCGACACGCTCGCCTGCGAGAAGAAGCTGGTGGTGCTGCAGGGCGTCGGGCACCAGTTCGAGGAGCCCGGCGCCATCGACAGCGCGGCGCGCCTCGCCACCGAGTGGCTCCAGGACCGCCTCCCGGGGCGAGGCTGACGCGCGGTCACTGCCCCGAGGGATACGTCTCCGGCGGCTCCCCGGTCACGTGCACCGGCATGTGCAGCGGGTCGAGCGCTTCCGTCGCATCCAGGAAGAGGAACGCGTCGTACCGCCGCGGCAGGATCGTGGGGACGTAGTTCCCCCAGTGCTCCATCGCCGGGTCGTACACCACGCCGATCGCGCGATGCCCGCGCGACTCGTCGAGCCCCGGCACGCCGCCATCGTCGCCGCCGTCGAAGAGGAGCATGAACCGGCGAATGCCGACGCGGTGCATCACCCCTTCGTGGCTGTCGGCGCGCGCGTTCGGCACGGGCATTCGCTTCATCTGCTCTCCCCACTCGTCGGCCGCGATCACCGAGCCGTGGTGCGTGCCGAAGCCCACGAGCACCACCCCCTCGTCCTCGTGTGCCTGCCGCACGAGCTGCCCCACGTTCACCATCCCCGCGCGCGCCATGTCCGTGAAGCGCGCGTCGCCCACGTGCGTGTTGTGCTCCCACACGATCGCCTTGGCGAGCGGGCCGTGGTGCTTCATCAGCCGCTCGAGGGTGTCCACCATGTGGTGGTCGCGCACGTTCCAGCTCATCGGACCACCGCGGACCATGGTGCGGTAGTAGACCTCCGCGTCGCGCGCCACGAGCGCGTTCTGCTCGGCGTTGAAGTACTCGTCTCGCGAGTCCTCGGTGTACGACGGCGCCTTGCGGCGCAGCGCGGCGAGGATCGCCACGGCCTCGTCCTCGCACGAGGTGGGCACCAGCGCCGTCGCGCGCGCGTACCGCTGCACGTCCTCCCCGTACGGCTCGAAGCAGGCGTACGCGCGCCGCGCGCCGCGCGCCGCTTCGGGATCCACGCGCTCGAGGTAGTGCACCACCTCGGCCATCGACTCCCAGAGGGAATACACGTCGAGGCCGTAGAAGCCGGCCTGGGCCTCCGCGGGGCGCCGGTGGTTGTGCTGCCGCAGCCAGCTCACGAAGTCCTCCACCTCGCGGTTCGCCCACATCCAGGTGGGCCACCGGTCGAAGGCGTGCAGCACGTCGTACGCGCTCTCTCCCGCCGCCGGCGCCCCTTTCACGAACCGGTTCACGCGGTAGCAGTCGGGCCAGTCCCCCTCCACGCCGACGAAGGTGAACCCCCGCTCGGCGATGAGGCGCTTGGACAGCTCTGCCCGCCACTCGTAGAATTCCGACGTGCCGTGCGAGGCTTCGCCGATGAGCACGTATCTCGCGTCGCCGATCCGCTCGATGAGCGGATCGAGGTCCTGCGGACTCGAGAGCGGCCGGGCGTGCTCTCCGATGCGGGTCGCGAGCGCATCCGCATCGCCCGCGCGATTGAACAGTGGACTCATTGCGGCACTCCTTCCTGCTCGAGGGATGCGTCGGGGGCGTAGCGGGCGGACGCGGAGGCGGCGGACGCGCCACGGCTCGACGCGGGAGGGCAGGGCTGCAAGAATCGGGGCGCGAGCGCCGGTGCCGTGGAACACTTTGCGCATTTGCTGGTCGGCTGTCGTGGCGGGCGATGTTCACACCACTCACCGCGTTCGTGCGAGCGACTCATGAACTGGCCCTACCTGCACACCCTGATCAACCACTTCCCCATCATCCTCACCGTCGTCGGGGCCGCCGCGCTCGCGGGCGCGCTCATCTGGAGGAAGCGAGGCGCGTGGCTGTACGCGCTGGCCACTCTGACACTCGCCGGGCTCGCGGCCTATCCGGCGTTCCTCACCGGCGACGAGGCCGCGGACGTGATGCGGCGCCGCTGGTACGTGGTGCGCTCGATGATCGAGTCGCACGAGGAGTCCGCGGACCTCGCGCTCTGGGTGCTGCTGGTGATGGGCGCGGTGTCCGCCTATGGGTGGTGGCGCATGACGCGGCGGGAGCCGGGTTCGCTCCCGCCGCGCTGGGTG
>CAMLEQ010000404.1 GCA_946479015.1 uncultured Gemmatimonadota bacterium
GCCGGGTACCCTGGCGGAGCCCCGGGTCCCCTGCGCTATCATTGGTAGGTCGTTCCAGTTCCGCTCCCCGCGCTCCCCGCGCTCCTCGCGCTCCGCGCCCCGCATCCCGCACCCCGCGATGTCCCGCATTCTCCTCGCCGATGCCGACGCCTTCTTCGTGGCCGTCGCGCGCATGGTCGATCCCGACGGCGCGGGGCAGGCGGAGCTGCTCATCGTCGGCGGGTCGCGGGAGAGCCGGGGGGTGGTGTGCTCGGCGAGCTACGAGACGCGGCGCTACGGCGTGCGCTCGGCGATGCCGATCGCGCAGGCGCTGCGGCTCTGCCCCAGGGCGATGTGCGTCCCCGTGCCGCGCAAGGAGTGCGCGGCGATGAGCCGCGAGATCCGGCAGGTGCTGCAGCGCTTCACCCCCGTGGTGGAAGGGGCGAGCATCGACGAGTGGTACCTCGACCTCGGGGGGACGGAGGAGCTGTACCGCGAGCCGCTGGAGGACACGGCGCGCCGCATCCGCGAGGCGGTGCACCAGGCGACCGGGCTCTCCGTGTCCATCGGCGGCGGCGCGAACAAGCTCGTGGCGAAGCTCGCGGTGGAGCTGGCGAAGCCGAAGCCGGGGAACGACGCCACCGGCGTGTACATCGTGCCGCCGGGGGCGGAGGGTGAGTTCATGCTCCGCTTCGCGCTCGCCGACATCCCGCTCATCGGCCCGCGCTTCCAGGAGCGGCTCCAGCGCATGGGGCTGCGCACGGTGGCGCACGTGCTGGAGCAGGACGCGGCGACGCTGGTGCGCTGGTTCGGGGAGCGCGAGGGGCGGTGGCTGTACGACCGCGTGCGCGGCATCGACCGTTCGCGCGTCGCGGTGCGCGAGGAGCCGAAGAGCATCAGCCGCGAGGACACCTTCCCCACCGACGTCGGCGACGACGCGACGCTCGAGCGCGAGCTGCTGCGGCTCGTGGTGCGCGCGGCCGGCGACCTGCGCGCGGAGGGGCTCACGGCGCGCACGATCACGGTGAAGCTGCGCGACGCGGACTTCACCACTCGTCAGGCGAGCCGCACGCTCCCCGCGGGAGTGGTGGCGGACCGCCCCATCCACGAGGTGGCGCGCGAGCTGCTGCGCAAGCTGCGCACGGCGCGCCGGTGCAAGGCGCGCCTGCTCGGCGTCTCGCTCTCATCGCTCGCGGCCGATCCGGAGCCGGCGCAGCTCGCGCTGTTCGATCAGGGCGCCGGAGGCGCGAGCCCCGAGACGGAGCGCGACCGCACCATCGCGCGCACGGTGGACGAGCTGCGTGCCCGCTTCGGCCCCGAGGCGATCATCCCGGGGCAGTTGCGCGGCAAGGAGCGGTCGGACCACTGAGCCCCCCGTCGTTCGCGCCCCGCGCGCCGCGCCCCGCGTCCCGCCTCCGGCGCGCACTGATCCTCGCGGCACTCTCGATCACCGCCGCGCTCCCGCGCGCCGTCCGCGCCCAGACGTGCACCCCGTCCCCGCACCCGCGCACCGCGCTCGTGCTCTCCGGGGGCGGCGCGAAGGGGCTGGTGCACGTGGGGGTGCTGCGCGTGCTGGACAGCCTCGGCATCCGCCCCGATCTCGTGGTGGGCACGAGCATGGGGGCCGTGGTGGGCGCGCTGTACGCGAGCGGGTACAGCGGAGCGGAGATCGACTCGCTCGCGCGCGCGCTCCCGCTCGACCGGCTCTTCCGCGCCTATGAGCCCGTGGCGCCGCGGTCGCTCGACTGGCTGCAACCGCTCGTGATGTGGGAGCAGGGGGAGCGCGGCTTCAACCTGCAGGGGGCGTCGGTGCACGACCCGGAGGTGAACGCGCTCATCTCCTCGCTGCTGCTGCGGGGGAATCTCCTCGCGCGCGGACGCTTCGACTCTCTCCCCATCCCCTTCCGCGCCGTCGCCACGAACCTCGCCGACCGGAGCCGGGTGGTGCTCGACTCCGGCGATCTCGCGCGCGCGGTGCGCGCGAGCTTCGCGATCCCGCTCATCTTCTCCCCGGAGAAGATCGACGGCCACGTGCTCGGCGACGGCGGGCTCGCGGCGAACGTCCCGGTGCGGGCGGCGCGCCAGGCTGGCGCCGAGCGCGTGATCGTGTCCGATGCCACCTCCGGCGTGGCCGACTCGGTGGGGCTCGACGCGCCGCTCGCGCTCGCCTCGCACCTCATCGCGTTCCTCTTCCACCAGCCGGACGACTCGCTCGCCCCGGGCGACGTGCGCATCCGCGCCGACCTGGGGCCGCTCGCGGATCTCGATTTCTCGCGGCGCAACGTGGCGCGCATGATCGCCATCGGGCACGACGCCGCGGTGCGCGCGCTGCACGCGCCCGCGTGTCCGGCGCCGCCGCCGCCCCCGCGCGCCCTCCCCGGCCACCTCGCGCGCTTCACGGTGGTGGGCGGGCGCGAGCCGGACCGCCTCCTGCTGCGCTCCCTGCTCGGCTTCGCGCACCGCGACACGATCGATGTCACCGCCTTGCAGCGGCGCATCCTCCGCCTCGGGGAGTCGGAGCGCTACACCGGCGTGTGGCTCCGCCCGCGCGGCACCGGCGACTCGGTGTCGCTCGCGCTCGCGGTGCAGGACGCGCCGCGCCGCGTGGCCGGCGTGGGGCTCGCGTACGACCACGAGCTGGGCGGGCGCGCCTGGCTGGGGTGGGCCGACCGGCGGCTGTTCGGCACCGAGACCGAGGGGAGCGCGGTGCTGCGCGTGGGGTCGCTGCGGCAGGACCTCGCGCTCGTGTTGCGCCGGAACTACCTGATCGGGCGCCGCCTCTTCAGCCCCGTGCTCGCGCTCGGGGCGAGCAAGGAGGACGTGCGGCGATTCGAGGCGGACGGCGGGGAGCGCGATCCCGCCGTGGTGCGCGAGGCCACGGCGTTCGCCGCGCTCGAGCGCGCGTACACCGGAGGGTGGAACGCGGCCGTGGGCGGGGAGGCGCTGGCGTGGCACGACACCACGCACGCGAACGCGAGCGCGCTCGGCGGCGCGGTGCGCGTGATGCGCGTCTCGCGCACGGGGGAGCGGTCGTTCGAGAGCACCGCGCAGTGGAACTCCGAGTTCGCGCGCGTGGCGCTCGACGCGTCGGGCGGCGCCGCGATCGGCGCGCTGCGGGTGCGCCCGCGCATCCGGCTGGGGTGGGGGCGGGACCTCCCGCTGCAGGCCACCTTCCCGCTCGGCGGCGTGGACGGATTCCCCGGGCTGCACATCGGCGAGCTGCGGGGGGACCGCGAGGCGTACGCGTCGCTCCTGCTCACGCACCCGGTGGTGGGTCCCCTCCTCGCGCGCCTGGAGCTGGCCACCGGGAGCACGGAGCTGTCCGGCACCGCGATCCCGACGCGCGACTGGCTGTTCGGCGCCCGCGGCGGCCTCGGCGTGGACACGCCCGTGGGGCCGATCCGGCTGGAGTACGGCTACAACTCCCTCCACCGCGGCGCGGTGTTCGTGCGGGTGGGGCGGTGGTTCTGAGGGCGCTCGGCGTGCTTGCGTGCGATGGCGGCGGACTCTTTCTTGGAAGATCATGCGAACGGGAGCCCAGCAGGTGATGCCGCGGAGCGGGGCGTGACGTCGGCGGGAGCGCAGGAGCCGCGGTGGCGGCGCGCTCCGGAGGAGCGGCCGGCGCAGATCATCCGCGCCGCGATCGAGGTGTTCGGCGAGGTGGGGCTGGCCCGCGCGCGCCTCGAGGACATCGCTCGGCGCGCGGGGATCTCCAAGGGGACGATCTACGTCTACTTCCCCGACAAGGAGGAGCTGTTCAAGGAGGTCG
>CAMLEQ010000405.1 GCA_946479015.1 uncultured Gemmatimonadota bacterium
GTACCTTATCACCTGGTACGGCTGCGACTCGCCGCCTGCCGAAGCGCCGGGGGGGCGCGTGCCGTGGCACGCGCCCCCGCGTCGCTTCATCCGCGCCGCTACGCGTCCGGCGCTCAGTCGGCTCGGGGCGCGATTCCCGTGGGGCGCTCCAGCCCGTGGAGCACGGTGCCCAGGCTGGTCGGCCGCGAGACGCGCTTGCTCCGCTTCTGCTGGTACATCAGCGAGTCGGCCCGGTCGAGCAGGTCGTCGAGCGCGCAGGGGCGGTCGGGGTCGTAGTGCGTGACCCCCATGCTGAGGGAGAGGGGGAAGCGGCGGTCGGGACGGGCGTTCCGCGCGCGCAGGCTGTCGTGCAGACGCTGCGTCCATTGGTCGACCGCGCCCACGCCGTTCTCCATCGCCAGCACCACGAACTCGTCCCCGCCGATGCGCGCGATGATGTCGGACTCGCGGAACGTCTCCCGGAGCAGGTCGGCGGTCTCGATGAGCGCCTGATCCCCCTCGCGGTGGCCGTGGCTGTCGTTGATCATCTTGAGCCCATCGAGGTCCACGAAGATCTGCGACACGCGCTTCCGCAGCCGGTCGGCCGTCTTGAGCTGCTGCCGGGCGAGGGTGAGGAAGCCGCGGCGGTTGTACAGCCCGGTGAGGTCGTCGATGAGCGACATCGCGTGGAGCGCCACCTGGAGCTGGTGCCGCTCGATGGCGTACCGGATGGCGCGCACCAGGAGGTTGCCGTCCACCTCGCCCTTCACCAGCGAGTCCTGCGCGCCAGCCTTGAGCGCGCGCACGGAGAGCGCCTCGTCGTCCACTCCCGTGAGCACGATGATCGGCAGGTCGGGCGCCCGCTCGTGCAGGCGCGCGAGCGCGTGGAGGCCGCCGTCGTGCTCGGGCGAGAGGTCGAGCAGGGCCGCGTCGAAGCGGTCGTCGTCCACGCGCCGCAGCGCCTCGGCCAGGCTCGTCACATGGCGCAGCTCGAACGCGGCGCCGCCGTGCGTTCCCATGGCCCGCGTCAGCCGCGAGGCATCGGGGTCCCCCTCCGCCACGAGCAGCACCTTGATCGCGCCGCTCATGCCGCTCCTGCCGGCGCGCACATCCTCCCCGCCTCGCGCATCACGCCCGGCGCTCGGCCATGGCCTGATAGAGCCCGTACTCGCGCATCTTCCGCGCGAGCGTCGGGCGCGAGATCCCGAGGATCCGCGCCGCGGCGCTCCTGTTTCCGCCGGTGATCTCGAGCGTGTGCTGCACCGCCTCGCGCTCGATCGCGTCGAGCGACTTCCCCTCGGGGGGGATGCGGATCTCGCGGTATGCCATCGGCCCGCGCGAGGCCGGGTGCAGCGTGCGCTGCTGCATCATGAGGTGCTCGGTCCGGATCGAGCTCCCCTCGCTGAGGATGGCCGCGTGCTCGATCACGTTCTTCAGCTCGCGGATGTTCCCGGGCCACGGGTGGGCGCGGAGCGCCTCGAGCGCCGCGTGCTCCAGCACCTTCGGCTCCAGCTCCTGCTGTCGCGCCATCTCGGTGAGGAAGTGCGCGGCGAGCAGGTCCACATCCCCCACGCGCTCGCGCAGCGGCGGCAGCAGGATGCGGAAGACGTTCAGGCGGTAGTAGAGGTCCTCGCGGAACTCGAGCCGCGCCACGGCGTCGCTCAGCGACAGGTTCGCGGCGGCGATGATGCGGCAACCGATCTCGATCTCCTGCAACCCGCCGAGCCGGCGCACGCGCCGGTCCTCGAGGGCGCGGAGCAGCTTGGGCTGGAGGCGCGGCGGGAGCTCGCCGATCTCGTCGAGGAAGAGCGTCCCCGAGCCGGCGAGCTCCATCAGTCCGCGCTTCTGCGCGCGGGCATCGGTGAATGCGCCGCGCTCGTGCCCGAACAGCTCGGACTCGAGCAGCGTCTCCGGGATCGCGGCGCAGTTCACGGCCACGAACGGCTCGCCGCGCGTGGGGCCCGCATAGTGGATCCCGCGCGCGAACAGCTCCTTCCCGGTTCCCGTTTCACCGACGATGAGCACCGTGGTCAGGCGGCTCGATGCCACCTTGCGCGCGCGGTCAAGCGCGTCGCGCAGCGCCTCGCTCTGCCCGACGATGCTCTCGAGCCCGATCTGCAACGTCCCCTCCGTTCGTGGTTCTGAGCAAGGGACTGGATGCCCCTGCGGCAGGTAACTCGGCGCCGGCACTCCGGGCGCGCCGGCGCCCGTTGGGAGGCCGAAGGGGCGGACGTCGGGGGCGAGGCGAGGCGTCATGGTGATCCGGTCAGGCAGGGAGGGCCGAGAGACGTTCGGCGAGCTCCACGGCCGCGGTGCCGGCGCCGAAGCGGCGGAAGCCATCGATGGCTTCGTGCCAGACCTGGCGCGCTCCTTCGCGGTCCCCGCGCTGCAGGCAGACCTCGCCCATCTCGCGGAGCACCTCGGCGCCGAGGAGCAGATCTTCCGCTCGCGCGGCGAGCGCGCGGGCCTCCTCGAGGTACTCGGCCGCCTGCGCCAGATCCGCGCGGCTGCGCTCGATGGTGGCGCGAAGACGCAGGACCACGGCGCGCCGGAGCGTGTCGCCGCGACGCCAGGCGAGCTCCAACGCGCGACGGCACTCGTCCTCGGCTTCGTCCAGCCGGTCCGCGGCGACGAGCATCTCCGCGCGTGCGATCTCGAGCATTCCCTCCAGGAACACGTCATCGCGCGCGCGGGCGAGCGCCAGGCCGCGCGCGAACGACTCCTCGGCCTCGGTGAATCGCCGCGCCGCCGTGTGGAGGAGACCGATCTGGCGCAGCACCCACGTCATCCCCTCCTCGTCCCCCGCCTCGCGGAAGGCGCGGAGGCTCAGGTGGTAGCGGAGATACGCATCGTCGGCATCGCCGAGCATCGAGGCGAGCGCGCCGAGGTTGCGTTCGACCGTGGCGAACAGCCGCCGGTCCCCCGCGGCGACGGCGTTGAGCGAGGCATCACCGAACAGCTGCCGGGCGCGCGCCACTTCCCCGCGCCGCTGGTACACGATCGCCAGGCAGTTCTGCGCCTCGGCCACGGCGGCGGTGTCGCGGATGTTCTGCGCGATGGTGAGGCTCTCGCGGTAGAGCGCCTCGGCCTCCGCGGTCGCTCCCACCTCGCGAAGCAGCGTCCCCTTGGCGCGGAGCAGGTCGGCGACCTGCGATGTGCCGGGGAGCCCATCGAGGAGGGCCAGCGCCAGGTCGTACGCCACGATCGCGTCGCGGGCGGCGCCGCGCCGCTGGAGCGCTTCGGCGCGCACCGCGAGCCGCCGCGCCTCCTCCTGCGGTGCAGGGAATCGCGCATCGCTCGTGAGGCGGGTCGTCGGCGCGGCCTCGCGCGTGGTGTGCATGCAGTCGACCTCCGGGGCGTGGGACGGATGGCGCATGAGCGCCGCGCCTCCCTGGGCAACACCCGTGCCTCGGATAAGTCGTTGTTAATCAACGATGTGCTTCCGCGCTCCCGGCGCGATTCGGAATTGTGTTGCGAGAAAACTTTGCAGCCCGACAGAATTCGTTGCAGCTCTGCTGGACTCCGCGCGACCTCCTCGGCCTTGGCGGCGCTCGGGATCCGCGACTGAGCTCCGCACGAGCTCCTCGGCCGTGGCGAGTTTCGCGAGAGCTCCTCGGCCTCGGCGCCGGGGGCCATTCGCTTCGGCGGCGCACGCGCTTACACGCTGCGAGCCAACCCGGGCGCCAGAGCGGTCTGCCCGCCTGACGAGCCACTACCGTCGGCGCCCGGGGAGTCTCTTGCTACGCGCGAACGCCGCCTGCGCGA
>CAMLEQ010000406.1 GCA_946479015.1 uncultured Gemmatimonadota bacterium
GACGGCGGGGCTCGGGGTCACGCTCACCTCGTCGAGCTCGATCTCGGTGTACACGAGCTGCGAGTCGCGGAGACTGCCCCAGGGCGTCTCGTACGGTTCGGGCGCTGGCTGCATCTCGGAGGCGCGATCCCAGAAGCCGATCGAGAGGCCGGTGAACGCCTTGGCCGCGGTGACCGCCTTCAGGTACTCGAGCATCGCGCGGCCCGCCTCGGTGTCGAAGAGGTCCGCGCTCATCACCACCGCGTCGGCCACGTCGTCGAGCGCGCGCACGACGCCGACGTGGTCACACGTCTCCGAGTCGTGGTCGGCCAGGAGCTTGATCTTGCCGGCCGCCAGCTTCTCGCGGCGCGTGCGATCGAGGCAGCCCGGCGCGAACACGGTCCCGTAGGCGTCGCGCGTGTTGTAGGTGAGCGCGATCCCCTGCACGCGGCCGCAGACGCCGGCGGGGAGATCGTCGGTGCGCACCTCGAGCTGGACGGGCTGGTGCGTCAGCGCGCGCACGCGCTTGGGCGATGTGGGCATCTCAGGCATCCTCGTCGTGGTAGAGGAGCGTGCATCGGCAGTTGATGACTTCCGCCGCCTCGCCGGCGGGATCGCCGGGGTACATGAGGCCGTTCGTGAACGCGTCGTCAAGCGCGACCACCTCGCCGTCCTGCGCGGCGTGGGTGTCGCGCACCTTGTCGTCTCCCTGCGTGAGCCACTCCTTCGAGTGGAGCACGTTGGTCTCCTTCGCCGCCACGAACTCCCCCTCGTTCATCGCGCCCACGGTCTCGGTGCGCGCGATCGTCGTGGCCCGGCGCTGGGCCATGCCGCCGAACACCGTCTCGTCGATGAGCGTGGCGATGTCCCGGATCCCCATGCCGGCGCCGCGGCCCGCGAAGACGGCCGCGCGGATCTGCGTGAGGGTGGTCGCCGTGACGGTGTCGGCGAGCCGGGTGGCGCGCGTCGCGATCGCGGCCAGGACGCGCGGGTTCTCGAGCGTGAAGTCCACGCCCACGGCCCCCGCGAGGTCGCCGGCCGAGGTCCGCATGGTCTCGCCGATGAGCGCCTGGTAGCGCTCGAGCCACGCGCGGTGATAGGCGCCGCTCGGCGCGTAGTCGTGCGCGATGCGCTGGAGCGCGGCCTCGAGGTAGGGATCGCCATCGGCCTTGCCTTCGGCCGCAGCGTCGAGCCGCTCGCGCACGCTCTGCTGCTCGGCGTGGAACAGGATGAGCGCGGCGCGCCGGTAGGGCGCCTCGGCCTTCGTCGCCCGCGTGTCGAAGTGCTGCCAGAGCCCGAGGCGCTGCTCGGGCGTGAGCGCCGTGCCGCGCCGGAGGACGCGCGTGTGCGCGGTCGCGGCGTCGCCCGAGCGCGCCCCCTGCGCGGCGCCATCCTCCGCGGTGGGGGTCGCGTCCGCTGGCGGCTCGGCCGTGCCGCCCGCATCGCCACCCGCACCCGCGCCGGTGTCCGTGCCGGCGCCCGGCGCGCCGCTTGGCGGCGCCGGCCCGCTCTTCGCGTATTCGAGCGCCACGGGGTACTCGATGCGGGAGATGGCGCCCACAAGGGTGTCGGTCGGATTGGGCTTGTCGGGAAGCCCGATCGCCTGACGCGTCTCCTCGCGCGTCCGCGCGCCGGCGGTCATCTCGGCGACCACGCGCGTGCTCGTCTCCTGCTCGTTCTCGGTGAGCTCCGCCAGCGCGTCGGGGCTGAAGCGCACGTAGACGTCCCCGAACTCCGGCGCGTACCAGTCGTCCAGCACCGCCGTGATCGCCGACATGATCGGGATGACCGTCTGCTGGATGAGGCGGAACCGCGCCTCGCGGTACTGCACGCCGGAGAGCCCGCCCTCCTGGCCGCGCGCCGAGGCCACGCCCACCATGCGGGGATCGACGCCGAAGGCCGCGCAGATGTCCTCGCGCGAGATCGCCCGGAGCCCCGGGAACTCGAGGTCGCGGAGGTTGAAGCCGATCTGCTGCACAGTCTTCACGCCGGCCATGAAGACTGTGCGCCCGCGCCCTCCGCGGCGGACCATCTTCTCGTGCCAGCGCTCCTCGGCCGCCTGGAGCTCGGTCTTGTCGTGCATCTGCTCGGTCAGGACGGCGATCCCGGGCGCGCCGTCGTTCTTCACGATCTGCCGGACGTACTGGCTCGCCTCGCTGTCCGCCGTGATGTCGAGGAGCGCGGCCGCCGCGCGCGGGTAGCCGAAGAGCCAATCGCCGCCGGTGAGATCCTTGAAGTGGAGGACATCGGTCACTGGGCTCGTGTGGACGACGCCCACGCGGTCCCGCCACTCGATCGTCATGACCTCGTGCGTGTCGGGATCGAGGTAGACGTAGAGCACCATCTCCGGGTGGACGAGCCGGATCCGCGTCGGCGCCGCCCGGGGATTCGGCCGCTCCAGTACCCAGAACGCATTGCCGTAAAGCACGACGTGGAGCGCGGTGAGCGCCCGGAGCTGCTGGCGGTTCATGCCGACGCGCGGCGCGTGGAGGAGCTGGAGCGCCGGGTGCTCGGGGAGGAGCGTCACGTCGCCGTCGGCCGCGCGGCGGTACACCTCGAAGTCGACGGCGGCGACGATGTCCACGATCGCGCGAGCGCACGCCTGGACGATCGGGTGCCGCTCGAAGCCGAGCATCCGGACTTCGCGCCCCGTGCCCTGGTACTGCGTCGGCTGGTCGCCGCGGACGATCTGCCAGCCGAACCCGTCCTCGAGCGCGCGGCGGTCGGGTGCCACGCTCGCCTGTCGCTCGAGCGCGCGAGACTCGGCGATCCGCGCGAGCTGCGCGCGCTGCACGGTCCGGGGCACGAGGGAGAGTGTCATGCGACGAGGAGCCTCGGACCCAAGGCGAGCTTGTTGTACGCGCCGCTCGAGGCGTCCATCTGGTCCTTCCGCTTCCCGTGCGGCGCGGCCTCCATCTCGTCGAGGTACGGGGCATTCCACGGCCCTGCGACGAGGCGCACGTTCCCCGCCTGCCACTGCGCGGCGAATGGGTCGGCGCGGGTCACCTTGTCGCCCGTCACCGTCTCGACGTGCACGTTGAAGCCGGCGAGGAGCTTCACGTCGGCTTCCGCCGACTCCTTCCCGCCGGAGCCAGGCTCCTGCTCGCTCCACACCGCGACCGCGACGCCGTCCGTCTCCGCGGTCTGGCGCATCAGCCGCTTCCGACCGTCCGACCCGAGCTGCGCGCGCTGCACGTCGCCGACGTAGATGAGCCCATCGTCGGCGATCGCCATCTTGACGCCGGCCGTGTAGGCGCCGCCGCCGTCGGTGCCCGCCTTGTCCCAGTAGCGGAGCCAGCGCAGGCCCGCCGGCGCGGCGGGGACGATCGTCGCCTTCTCTCGCGGGAACATCCCGCCCGAGCGTGGGCGCGGCCGCTGCTGGAAGAGCGCGCCGAAGAAGAACTCGCCGAGGCGCGCCGCGAGCCGGCGGAGCCGCTCGATCGGGTAGCGCGCGGGACAGAGCGCCTCGCCAGGCGCGCGGGGGTCCGGCTCGAGCGTGCAGGTCGCGGGGATCTCGGGCGGCTTCGGCTCCTTGATCGCCTCGAACGAGACGACGTGCCAGCGCTCCGGCTCGTCGTCCGCCTCCTCCTCGAAGAGGAAGCCGATCAGGTCCCCGGGGCCGGGCCAGCGCGTCTGCTGCACGATCATCGCGGCGCCCGGCTCGGCGCGCGTCGACCAGGTGGAGCGGTACCAGTCGCGGTTCCCGCGGCCCACCGTCTCGGAGGCCGCCTCCTCGTGATCCTTGATCGGGTCGTCGATGAT
>CAMLEQ010000407.1 GCA_946479015.1 uncultured Gemmatimonadota bacterium
GGACCAAGGAGCGTGATGGGGCGCCGGCATTTGCCGGCGCCCCGTCGCACTTCCGCATCCGAGCTGTTGCAGTTCCCCGCGCCCCGCGTCCCGCATCTCCCCCCCGGCCCCTCGCCCCCAACCCCTGGTCCCTGTCATAGCCGCCTCGTCTCCCCATGCCGCAGGATCCAGAGATCCCGCTCATCGAGCGCGGCGGCATGCCAGGCGGCGCGGGCGCGCGCGGGGGGCTCGAGCACTGGCTCGTCGGCGAGCTGGAAGGTGCCCCAGTGGATCCCCATCGCCACCGCGCGGTGGCCGGCGGGCGCGCCGGCGTTCAGCTCGAGGAACAGCTGCACCGCCTCCTCCGGATCCACGTGCACGGGGCGCATGAACCACCTCGGCTCGTACGCACCGATGGGAAGCAGCGAGAGATCGAAGGGGCCGAAGCGCTCCCCGATCGTGCGGAACTCGGGGTGGTGGCCGGTGTCGCCGGCGAAGTACAGCGCCCGGCCGCCCACGCGCACCACCCACCCGCACCAGAGCGTGCGCCCCCGGTCGTGCACTCCGCGCGCGCTGAAGTGCTGGGCGGGGACGGACGCCACGCGCGCCTCGCCGGCGGTGGCCTCGTCCCACCAGCCGAGCTCCGTCACGCGGCGCACGCCAAGGCGCTCGAGCAATGGCGAGAGCCCAAGCGGCGCCATCCAGCCAGCGCCGGGGTGCGCCGCCGCGAGCGCGCGCACGCTGTCCACATCGAGGTGATCGTAGTGGTCGTGCGAGAGCAGCACGAGGTCGATGGGAGGGAGATGGTCGAGCGGCAGCCCCGGAGGCGTCAGGCGGCTGGGACCGATCCACCGGAACGGCGAGGCGCGCCGGCTCCACATCGGATCGGTGAGCACGTTCAGCCCGCCGAGCTGCACCAGCACGGTGGAGTGGCCGATCCAGGTCGCGGTGAGCTCCTCCGGGCGAGCGCGCGGCACCGCGAAGGAGGGCGCGGCACGCGGAAGCTCCAGGGGGGCGGCACCGCCGGCGGTAGCGCGTCCCGCGCGCCACCGCTCCATCCGCCAGCGCAGAAAGTCGCCGAACCCGTGCTGCTCGGCGCCCGGCCAGGGATTGTGGAAGCGACCGTTCGCGGCGCGCGGCGCCGACGAACGAGGGCGGCGCCCGCTCATCGCCCCCGCATCGCCTCCGCGGCGTCGTCGGACGACCCGGTACACTCCTCGCCCGCCGCCGCGCCCGCACGGGCGCGCAGCGCCTCGATGAGCGCCGACGGATCATCCGCGGCGGCGCGCAGCGTGAGCACCGGGGGCGTGCGGGCGAGCACGCCGCGCACGGACACGCCGGACCGCAATCGCAGCGTGAGGTCCGTCCGCCCCCGGAGCGCGATCGCGACCGCGCCGCCGTTGTGACTCACGCGGATGCCGCTCGCGCTCCGCGCGGGGGAGCGGCGCGACTCCGGGAGCACCTCCACGATCTCCTCGAGCGGGACGCGGGCGGCGGCGCGCACGCCGCAGCGGAGCACGAGCGCGCGATCCTCGATGACGTGCGGGTGCACGACCAGCGACGCCCACACGCCGGCGACGGTGAGCGCGAGGAGCACGAGCACGACCGCCGTCGCCACCGTGAGCGGCGATGGCGCGGCGAGCGCCAGCGCGAGCGCCACGCCGGCGAGCGGCACCGCGACGATGGTGGCGGCGGCGGCGCGGGACGAGGCCCGCCGATGATACGGGAAGACGAGCTCGCCCCGCGGGACGCGTCCCGCGATGCGCGCCCCGAGCGCGCGCCAGGCGCGCAGGAGGAGCAGCCCCGCGCGCGCCGCGCGCGCCGCCGCCGGCCCGTCGAGTGCGTCGCCGAGCGCATCCCACGCATCGCGCCCCGCGCCGCGCGCGGCGCGGTAGCGGCGCGCCACGCCGATCGATGCGACGAGCGCCGCGGCAATGGCGAGCACGGCCACGACCGGCGCCGCGCTCCGCGCGAGTCGGCGCAGCGACGGGCGCGGCCATGGCCAGCCGTGCGTCTCGAGGACCACGGCGAGCCAGAGGACGATGGGCGCGGCGAGCGCGAGCCTCGCGGCACGACGCAAGGGCGGTGCTCCGGTTCGGGTCGTTCGGAACATATCGCGGCGCGCGGCGACGGGGAACGCGTGTGCCCACGCGCGCCACGTACCGCGCCGCGCCGCGCGCCGCACGCTATCTTGCCGGATCGCTTTCATCTCGAGGACATCGCGATGGCCGACGACACCTTCTCCGCGAGCGTGGTGCACGCGCCGGACTTCCCGGCGCTCGACTGGATCAACACCGAGGGGCGGCCGCTCTCACTCGAGGCGCTGCGCGGCCGCATCGTGCTGCTCGATTTCTGGACGTACGGCTGAATCAACTGCATCCACGTGCTCCCGCAGTTGCGGGAGATCGACCGGAAGTACCCCGATGCGGTGACCGTGATCGGCGTGCACAGCGGCAAGTATCACGCGGAGCGCGAGACCCCGCGCATCCGCGATGCCGCCGCGCGGCTGGAGAACACGCACCCCATCATCAATGACCGGCAGTTTCGCGTATGGCGGGCCTATGCCGTGAACGCCTGGCCGACGCTGGTGGTCATCGATCCCGCGAGCAAGGTGCTCGGCGCGACGGCCGGGGAGTTCACCGCCGCGCGGCTGGCGCCGTTGCTCGACCGGATGGTGGCCACGTACGCAGAGGCGGGGCTGCTCGTGCGAGGCGAACGCCACTTCGCGCCCGATCCCCCGACCATCACTCCCGGCGCGCTGCGCTATCCGGGGAAGGTGGCGGTGGACGGCGACCGCATCGCCATCGCCGACAGCGGCCACCATCGCGTGCTCGTGGGACGCCTCGACCGCGCCGAGCCGCGGGTGGTGGTGGAGCGCGTGCTCGGGCGCGGGACGGCGGGGTTCGAGGACGGCACGCCCGGGGCGCTCGCATCGCCACAGGGGCTCGCGATCGACGGCGACACGCTCTACGTCGCGGACGCCGAAAACCACGCCATCCGCGCGGCGGACCTGCGCACCGGCGCGCTGCGCACGCTGGCCGGCACCGGCCGCCAGCTCCGCACGCGCGAGGACCAGCGCGAGGGGGCGATGTCCTCGCCGTGGGACCTGACGCAGGTGAGCGGGATGCTCTACATCGCGATGGCCGGGATCCACCAACTCTGGGCGCTCGACCTCGCCACGCGCGCGGCGCGCCCGCACAGCGGGAGCATGCGCGAGGACATCGTGGACGGGCCGCACGCCGCCGCCGCGCTCGCGCAGCCGATGGGGATCACCACCGACGGCGTCCGTCTCTACTTCACCGACCCCGAGTCGAGCGCGGTCCGCTGGTCCGACGTGGACCCCGCCGGTCGCGTGGGGACGATCGTGGGGACGGGCCTGTTCGATTTCGGCGATCGCGACGGCGTGGGGGATGCCGCGCTGCTCCAGCACGCCCAGGGGATCGCGCGCCACCGCGACGGACGCCTGCTGGTGGCGGACTCGTACAACGACGCCCTGAAGTGGGTGGACCCCGCGACCCGCGCCGCCACGACCTGGGTGCGCGACCTGCACGAGCCCGGGGGCGTGGCGTGCGCGGAGGAATACGCGTACGTCGCGGACACGAACGCGCACAGGATAGTGCGGGTGCGGTACGAGACGGGGCTGATGGAAGAGATGGAGGTGGTGGGGGGAGGTGGTGTGTAGTGGCTGGACCACCATGAGACGCGTGTGGCGTGTGGGGAACTGACGGGAAGAGGAGGGAGGTAGAGCGCGAGT
>CAMLEQ010000408.1 GCA_946479015.1 uncultured Gemmatimonadota bacterium
CTTTGCGGCGCCCTACTGCGCCCTGAACCGGAACACCATCTCCCCCATCTCGATCACGTCCCCGTCCACGAGCGGCCGCGCTCCCTCGGAGGCGAGCAGCTCCTCACCGTTCACCAGCGTCGGGTTCGTGTGCGAGAGGTTCATGATCGTCCAGCGCCCGTTCTCGTAGCACAGCCGCGCGTGGCGGCGCGACACCGTCTCGGCGGGGAGCTTCACGTGGGACCACGCCGGTCCTTCGCCGCGGCCGAGCGTGACGTCGGCGCGGTCGCCCGATGTGCGCACGAAGCGGATCGCCTCACCGGGATGCCCGCCGCTCTCCACCTCGAGATGGCCGGGGAGGTACTCGCGCGCCGGCTCTCCCCAGCGCGGCATGCGCACCGTGAGTCCCTCGGCACTCGTGCGCGACGGGGGCACGTCCCACGCCGGCGCGCGCGTGGTCGGGTCCCACGCCGACGTGCGCGGCGCGGGCGCCGGCGGCGGCGGTGGCGGGGACATCGACATCGGGCGCAGCCCGGGCTCGGGGCGGTCGTGCACCTCGAACACGAGCGGCGGCAGCAGCGCGCCCCGCCGCGCGCGCGCGCGGCGACGCGACACCCCGACCGCGACCGCCAGCGACACGACGGCGAGCGCGGCGAGGAGGATCGTGGGCAGCGACAGATGAAGGCCGAAGATGGTGATCTGATCCATGAGTTCGAGAGACCCCGGCTGGCAAGGTCCGTTCCCCCCCGATGCGTCCTGTTACACCCGACGCCGCGCGACGGCCCACGCCGATTGACGACGGATGCCGCAGCCGCATCTTGGGACACCGCTCACCACGCCTCCCTCGATCATGACACTCGGCCGATCGCTCCTCCTCGCTCTCGGCGCCGCGGCGTATCTCGTCGCTCCCGCCACGCCGCTGCACGTGATGCGCGTCACGCCCGCCGGAGAGGCGGAGCGCGATGCCACCATCGCCATCACCTTCGACCGGCCGGTGGCGGGCTCGCTCGATCGCACGGTGGATGCCTCGCGAATCGTGCGCGTGGAGCCGGCGGTGGACGCGGCGATCGCGTGGCGCGATCCGGTGACGATCACCATCCGGCCGCGCACGCTCCTCCCCGCCGATGCGCGCTTCACGGTGACGGTGTCCACGGCGTTCACGGCGATGGATGGCAGCCGCCTCGCGCGTCCGTACGCGTTCTTCTTCCGCGTGAAGGGGCCAACGCTCGTCGCCGGCTCGCCGGCGAGCGCAGGCGTCGAGGGGCACTTCCTCACTCCGACGTCGCGCTTCGCGCTCGTGTACTCCGCGCCCGTGGCGCTGGACCAGCTCGGCGCGCGTGCGTACCTGCGCCTCGGCCCCGAGTGCGCGGGGGAGCGCATCATCCATCTCCGCGCCGCGGCGCAGCGTCCGCTTCGCGCGAGCGATCCGCCGCAGTACCGGAGCTGGGTGCCGCGCGTGGACTCGCTGCGCCGCGTCGTGCAGCTCGTCCCCGCGGCGCCGCTCCCTCTCGCCTGCTCGGGAGAGATCGTGGCGCCGACGGAGCTCGCGGAGAGCCGCGCGGCGCTCACGGCGTGGCGCTTCTCGACGTACGGACCGCTCCGGCTGGCCGAGGCGAACTGCGCCGCCGATCGCTTCTGCCCCACCGGACCGGCGGTGATCCGGTTCAGCACACCCGTGCGCGGCGCGGAGGTGATGCGCCGCGTCCGCATCCTTCCCGCGGTACCGTTCACGGTGCGCGACACCACGGCCGAGTCCGACCAGTGGGTGCTCGAGGGGACGCTCGCGCCGCACGTGACGTACGCGGTGGTGGCCGACACCGCGCTCCGCGACATCTTCGGGCAGCACCTCGGCGGGAACCCGGCGGCGGCGCTGCGCACCACGGGCTACGAGCCATCGGTGTCGTATCCGTACGGGCGCATCACCGTGGAGCGGAGCGGCTTCGGCACCATCGCCGTCCAGCACGTGAACGTGGACACGCTGGTGGTGACCGTGGCCCCCGTGCCCGACTCGCTCGAGGGTGAGTTCCTGCGCCGCTCGAACTGGAACCTCGGGGATCTCTGGCAGAAGGTGCGCGGCGGCGCATCGGTGACGCGGCTCCCCGTGCACGCCGGCGCCGACCGCGCCGCGGTGACCGGCATCCGCCTCCCGGCGATCCGCACGGGCACGCCCGCGCACCCGGCGCTCCTCGCGGTGCGCATCGAGGGGCCGCGCCCCGACACGTCGCGCGAGGCGGCGACGGTGGCGGTGGTGCAGGTGACGGACCTGGGCGTGCACGCGAAGATCGGCGCCGAGTCCGGCGTGGTGTGGGTGACCAGCGCGCGCGATGGCCGCTCGCTCCCCGGCGCGCACGTGGAGCTGCACGACTTCACCGGCGCCGCGGTGGCCAGCGCCGTCACCGACGCGCGCGGGATCGCGATGCTCTCCGGCTTCCACGCTCCGCGCGCGGTCGCGCGCGCGGCGAGCGATGCGGGGGACGACGAAGCGGAGGAGCCGTACGAAGGCTTCGAGGGGTACGTGGTGGTGACGCTCGGCGACGACCGCGCGCTCTCCGGCGTGAGCCGGTACGACCCCGATCTCAGCCCGTGGCAATTCGACGTCAGCCCCGCGTGGGGCGCGAGCCGCGTGCCGGTGGCGGGCGCGGTGTTCACCGAGCGCGGCATCTACCGGCCGGGGGAGCTGCTGCACGCGAAGGCGATCGTGCGCACCGGGCCCCTCGGCGCGCTCGTCGTTCCGGCGCGTGGCGACTCGGTGCGCTGGGTGTTCGCGGACCGCGACCAGGGCACGCTCGCCGACACCACCGTCGCGCTCTCCGCGTTCGGCACCGCCGAGCACGCGCTGCGCATCCCCGCCGGCGCGGCGCTCGGGACGTACGACGTACGCCTCGGCGTGAGGCGCGACGGGCACTGGCTGGATGTGGCATGGACGAGCTACCGCGTGGCCGAGTACCGTCCGCCGGAGTTCCTGGTGGACGTGGGCGCCGACAGCGCACCCCGTCTGCCCGGCGACACCGTGCGCGCCGTGGTGCAGGCGCGCTATCTGTTCGGCGCGCCGATGGCGCGCGCGGTGGTGACGTGGCAGGCGCGCGCGACGCCGGTCTCGAGCGGCGCGCTCGACATCCCCGGCATGGACGGGTGGTTCATCGGGGAGAGCGGCTGGTGGTGGGAGGAGGACGGCGGCGACGAGGTGCGCGCGGTGGCTGGGGGGACGGACACGCTCGACGCGAGTGGCGCCCGCACGCTGCGCGTGCAGGCGCCGGAGCCGTCGAAGGGGCGCGCGGCGCTCCTCACCATCGATGCCTCGGTGCAGGACGTGAACCGGCAGACCGTGGGCGCGTCGGCGTCGGTGACGGTTCACCCGGCATCGTTCTACATCGCGGCGAAGCCGGTGGGAACGAGCTACTTCTGGACCGCGGGCACGCCGCAGCAGGTGCAGGTGCTCGCCGTGCGTCCGGGCGGGGACACCGTGAGCGGCGCGCGCGTGAGCGTCACCGTGGCGCGGCGGGAGTGGCACCAGGTGCACCGCGAGCGCGACGGCGTGGCGGAGACGGTCGGGGAGTGGGTGACGGACACCGTGGCCCGCTGCGCGGTGGTGACGGCGGCGTCGCCGCGCGCGTGCGCGGTGACGCCGCCGGCTGGTGGCACGTACACCGTGTCGCTCCGCGCTCGCGACGAGCGCGGACGCGAGGTGAGCACCGCGTTCTACCGGTGGGCGACGGGGAAGGAGTGGGTGCCGTGGAACGACGAGAGCCGCCT
>CAMLEQ010000409.1 GCA_946479015.1 uncultured Gemmatimonadota bacterium
CCGGCTGAGAGAGACTCGGCGCTCGCCCACCCGCGCTCTGGTCCTGATGCTGATCAATCTGATCCCAGATTTCTTCGCCGTTCTCAATAGCTCGGATCCCCTCGCCGCCTATCGGCGCTACTTCGCCGCCCACCGCCGCCTTCTCGAACCGTACTGGCAGAACTACGTCGTCGATCCGGAGAGTCCGCACTTCGGCGACGTGGTGCGCTCCGCGGCGCTCGCCGACCGCTCCGACCTGCGCGCCATGCTCGAGCGCGTGGACGTGGTCTCCCTCGCCCGGGATGCGGAGCTTCGCTGCGCGTCGCTGCTCGACATCGACGTGGACGTGGACGTGGTGCTCATGGTGGGCGTGGGCGCGGCGAACGCCGGCGAGCTGGTGACGGGCGGGCGTGGCGCCGCGTTCGTGTGCCTCGAACACTTCACCGGGATCGCGAACGGCGAGACGCAGGGGCTGGGACTCGACCCCGAGCTCATCCCGCTCTGGCTCGGCCACGAGATCGCGCACGCGGTGCGCTACACCTCCCCGACCAGCCACGCCGAGATGCGGCGCCTCGTGGAGGAGGCGGACGGCTCGTATTCGTACTGGGAAACGGGGCGGCGGGCATCGTTGCGCGAGCTGCTCGTGAACGAGGGGCTGGCGGTGGAAGTGGCCCGTGCGGTGAGCCCGGGGCACGCCGACTGGGAGTACTTCGGCTACAGCCGGCGCCAGTACGCCCGGATCCGCGAGCTCGAAGCGGTGCTCGCGCGCGCCGTGGCGCCGGAGCTCGACCATGCCGCGCTCGGCCTGCGCCTCCGCTACCTGTCGGGTGGACTGAGCGAGGAAGCCCGCACGGTGGACCGGTACGTCCTTCCCGAGCGCGCCGGCTATTACCTGGGGAGCCGCATGGTCGAGGGCGCGCTCGCGGAACACGGCTTCGCGTGGGCCATCAGAGCCGACGCGAGCCACATCGTAGCGATGGCCGGGAGCGCCGCGGCATCGGCGTGACGCGCCCCGCTACTTCCCGACGCAGAAGGCGCTGAAGACCCGATCGAGAAGCTCCTCGACATCCACGACGCCGATCAACTCCTGCAGCGCGCCCTCGGCGGCGCGCAGGTGCGTGGCGGCGACGGGGGCGGGGAGCATCCCTCCCCGCCAGGCGTGCACGAAGGCGGCCACCTCGTCGCGCGCCCGTTGGATCGCGAGGCGGTGGCGCTCGCGGGTGAGCAGCGGCAGATCGGCGGCGCGTCCGCCGTGCATCTGGTCGAGCAGCGCCGCGAGCGCGGCGGCGAGCTCGGCGAGGCCGGCGCCGGTGATGGTGCTCACCGCGGCGCGGTGCGCGGGAGTCTCAACTTCGTAGCAACCGGAGAATAATTCTTCTCCAGCATCGCGGGCCGCACCGGCCTGTGTTTCGTATCCAACTGATACCATATCGACCTTCGTGCGCACCGCCAGCACCGGCGCGGACGTGCGCGCCCTGATGCGCGTCACCGTGCACGCCAGCGACGGCGCATCCTCGCCGCACGCGAGGACGGCGTCGGCTTCCGCGAGATAGCGCTCGCTGACCTCGATCCCGAGCCGCTCCACCACGTCGGCGGTCTCGCGCAGCCCGGCGGTGTCCACCAGTCGCACCGGCCAGCGGCCGACATCGATCACGCCCTCGATCGCGTCGCGCGTCGTCCCCGGCACGTCGGTGACGATCGCGCGGGCGCGGCCGAGCAGCGCGTTGAAGAGGGAGGACTTCCCGGCGTTCGGCGCGCCCGCGATCACGACGAGGGCGCCGTGGCGCACCACCTCGCCGGCACCGGCGGTGGCCAGGAGGGCGTCCAGTTCGGCGAGCAGCGCCTCGGCGGCGGCGCTCACGCGCGCCGCCGGCACCGGCCCGTCATCCTCCTCGGGAAAGTCGATGTCGTACGCGAGGAGCGCCTCGAGGTCGATCAGGGCATCGCGCAGCCCGGCGATGCGCCGTGACAGCGCGCCATCGAGGTGCTCGACCGCCGCCCGGTGCATCGCGCGCGACGTCGCGTCCACGAGGTCGGCGACCGCCTCCGCCTGCAGCACGTCCATCTTCCCCGCCAGCACCGCGCGGCGAGTGAACTCGCCGGGGAGCGCCTGCCGCGCTCCAGCGGCGAGGAGCGCGGCCAGGGCGAGAGCGGGCACCACGCTCCCTCCGTGGACCGCGATCTCCACCAGGTGCTCGCCGGTGTACGAGCGCGGTCCCTCGTACGCGGTCACCAGCGGGTGGTCGATGACGTCACCGGTTTCCGGGTCGCGCAGCGTGGCGAGGAACGCGGCGCGCGGCACCGGGCGCCACGGCGCGATCACGCGGCCCGCGATGTCGTGCGCCGCCGGTCCGCTCACGCGCAGCAGGGCGACCGCGCCACGCCCCGGCGGCGTGGCGATCGCGACGATGGTGTCGTCTCCCCCCGGAAGCGCGGACGATCCCATGCTCAGTCCGCCGCGACCTCGAACGTCGCTCCGGGCTCGAGGATCTTCACGTCGTGCCGCCGGTGGTGCTCGTGGAGTCGCGCGCGCAATTGCCGGATGGCGTCGTGGGCGCCGGAGGTGAGGTGCCTGAACGTGCCCCAGTGGTACGGGATGAACCAGCGCGCCCCGAGCTCCTCGAACAGCGTCAGCGCATCCTCCGGCGTGAGATGGCCGCGCCGGAACATGGCGCGCTTCCACCACGGCGCGTGTCCAATGGGGAGGAGTGCCACGTCCAGCGTGCGGCCGTGCTCGCGGAGGTGGCGGTCCACCAGCCGCCGGCTGTCCGCGGTGAGCGCGGTATCGCCGGCGAAGAAGCAGGCGCGGCGTCCGTCATCGAGCAGGTACATGTTGGCCGCGGCGCGCCAGCGGTCCACGGCGTAGCGCGCGCCCAGGTGCCGCGCGGCGGCGGCGGCGATGCGGAGGCGCCCCACCGTGGCGCTCTCTCCTGGCGCGAGCGGCTCCACGTGGCCGTAGCCGCGCCGGCGGAGCCAGCGCGCCACCGCCGGCGGTGCGTACAGCGGCACGTCGCGCGGCAGCGCGTCGAGCGATGCGAACGACAGGTGGTCGGCGTGGGCGTGCGTCAGCAGCATCGCGTCCAGCCGCGGAAGCTCCTCCAGCGGCACGCCGGGCGGGGTGACCCGGGGAAGGATCCTCGCGAGCTTCGGGTCGAAGTTCGGGTCCGTCAGCAGGCGCACGCCATCCAGCTCGAGCAGCAGCGTGGCATGGCCGACGTACGTGATGCGCATCCCTCCTCCATCGCGCGACCGGCGCCCCGTGGTCGCGGGGCGCCGGTCGCGCGCTCAGCCGCCCTTCGTTGCCGCCACTTCCCGCACCGGCGCCGGCGCGCTCTTCGCCCGCTCCTTCGCGATGAGCCACTGCTGCGGGAGCGCGGCGATGTTCTGCACCGCGTAGTAGAGGTTCAGCCCGGCGGGAAGGTTCAGGAAGAAGACGGTCATCATCACCGGGAAGACGTACGCCATCATCTTCGCCTGGGCGTTCTGCGGCGAGGTGCGCAGGCCGATCCAGGAGAGCACGAACATCGAGATCCCCATCGCGACCGGCAAGATGTAGTACGGATCCTTCAACGAGATGTCGGCCATCCAGAGGAAGGACACGCCGCGGAACTCGATCGTGTTCAGGAACACGAAGTACAGCGCGAACAGCACCGGCATCGGGATGAGCATCGGGAGGCACCCGGCGAGCGGACTGAACGGGCTCATCCCGTGCTCCTTGTACAGCCGCATCATCTCGGCTTGCTGCT
>CAMLEQ010000410.1 GCA_946479015.1 uncultured Gemmatimonadota bacterium
GGCCCACCGTCTCGGAGGCCGCCTCCTCGTGATCCTTGATCGGGTCGTCGATGATCCCGAGGTGGAACCCCTTGCCCGTGGCGGGCCCGCGCGAGCCTGTGGCCCAGAGGCCGCCGCCCGCGGTCGTCTCCCAGTGCTTCACCGCGGCCGCGTCGTCACGGATCGCGCCGCCGCCGCGCACGAAGTTGTCGCGCGCGTTGCGCGAGAGGGTGTACGCGAGCTCGGCCCCGTAGCTGGCGAGCGCCACCCAGCGCTCGGGGTAGCGGTAGAGGTAGTAGGCCGAGAAGAGACGGCTCACGAGCTCCGACTTCCCGTGCCGGGGCGGGGCCGCGATGACGAGCCGCGACATCTCGCCATCGGCGACGCGCTGCAGCACGGCCGCGAGGCGCACACAGTGCTCGTACCAGCGGAAGCGCGGGTTCACGCGCGAGACGAACTCGCGGAAGGTGAGCACGGCCGGCGCGCCCGGGACGAGCGCCTCGTCGAGCCGCGCGCGCTCGGCCGGCGTGAGATAGCCGAGGAGCGCCTCGAGCTCGTCGGGCGCGGTGGCCACGGCGGTCACGCGCCGTCCCTCCGCGCGCGCGCGGTCTCGAGGAGCTGCGCAACGCGCGTCGCGCGCTCTTCTTCCGTGAGCGTCACGCTCACGGTCTCGATCGGGCCGCCACCGGCGCCGACGTGGCGGTGCGTCTCGGCGAACATGCCGTAGTGCCGGCCGAGGAGCTCCTTCGCCTTCTGGCGGTCGGGGAGCTTGAACTCCAGCACCTCCCACTCCTCCGGCACGCTGACCGTGACGCTCGACGCGCCCTCGGCCGCGGCGGCGGGCGCCGGCATGGGCACCTCGCGCACCTGGCCGCGCGCGCTGATACGCTTCACCTTGATCCCCGCGAGGACGACGCGGGCGTGGGCGGGGATGTCCTTCCCGGGGCGGAGGCGCACGCTCCGGCCGTGGAACTCGAAGACGTCGCCCAGGTCGAAGAACGCCTCGCGCCGGAGGTCGGCGAGGATCCGCTCCTGGTCCTCCGCCGCGCGCTCGGCGAGCTCCTGGCGCCGACGCTGGATCTCCGCGGCGACGTGCGGCCGGGCCGCGACCTCGCGCCCTGCCTCGCGCGCCCCTTTCCGCGAGTACCCGGCCCGGCGCGCCGCTTCCGCCTGGACGCCGCAGATCAGCAGCTCATCGACGAAGCGCTGCTCTTTGAGGGAGAGCGGCTTCGCCGGTGGCGCCGGCGGGGCGGGGGACTCGGGCGCGAGCGGCTCGTCGGCCAAATGGGCTCCCGGAAAACGAAAAGCGCGGCTTCCGTCCCCCGAGGGGGAGTGAGAAGCCGCGCCGTGGCGTGGGTGCTGCACGTTCGGGGCGGTGGCCCCTATGGTATCAGTACGTTACAGCGCGCTGAGATGCCGCGCAACGGCCCCCGCGCAAGTCGTACCGGTCAGGCGGCGACGCTCCGGATCTGCCGCGTGAGGAACGCGAGCTGCTGCCAGCGCTCCATCCGCTCGCGCTCCATGATGGACATCTCGCTCTCGGTGACCTCGGCGACGATGTACACCTCGTCCGGCAGCGAGATGATCCAGCACCAGGCGTTGCACGGGTAGGGGATACGCCCGTGCCCATTCCGTCGCCCATCGCAGCGGAAGCCCCATTCCCCCCAGCACTTCACCTGCTTCCGCAGCTTGTGGTCGTACGGGCACTTGAGGGCGGGCAGCCGCCCCCGGCCGTCGCGTTCGACGATCTGGATGTAGCGCTGTGGTCGAAGGATCAGCTCATGCGGCATCGCAGGAGTCTCCGCCGGCATCGGCGTGAGGGGTGAGCGTGCGACTATGGGGATAGCTCGGGTATCTCGGACTCGTGCTGGACCTCGATCACGGGGACCCCGGCGATCGTCGGCCACCCGGGCACGGTGACCGGCACGATCGCGTGCAGCTCCTGCCACGCGGCCACGCCGAGGTGATACTCCACATCGCCGGTGGTGAGCGGCACGAGCCGAAACAGCATGGGCTTGACGTCATGCCGAACAACGATGCGCCGGCAGATCGGCCGGCAGATGGGCCGGCGTAGCTCCTGAGCGAGCCTGGCGAGTTCCTCGAGCGCGAACCGCGGCCCGGCGCTGTGCGACGCCGTCGTGTGCAGCTCGTCCAGGATCGCGGCTGCATCGTCTGGCGTCATCCGCTCAGCGCGGCGCTCTGTCTCGTCAGTCATGATCCTTCCTCACTTCGCCGGCTCCACGCCCGGCGCGGGTTCGTGCTGCTCCCCCTCTGTCGCGCACCGCCGGTGCACGAGGAACTCCCCGGCGTCGGTCGCGAGGAGCGCCGCCTCCTCCAGCGCGGCGATCCGCTCGCCGCAGCGCGCGCAGGTGTCGTCCTGCTCCCAGCGCGCGAGCACGCGGGAGGCGGGGCGGCGGTCAGCTTCCACCGGCGCCCTCCGGCGGGAGGTGTCGGTGCTTCTCCACGATGCGCCCTTCGAGGTCCTCCGGCGCGAGAAGCGCGGCGATGCGGTCGATCGCCATGCGCGCGAGATCAGCATTGCGCCGCGCCGCTGCGAACTCCTCCCGGCTCGCGCACCGATCGTCATCCCCGACTTGGGCCATGACGAGTCGGTCCTCCAGCGCGTCGAGCATCTCCCGCGTGAAGCCGAACGGCTGCCCGTTGAGGCAGAGCGCGGCGAGCGCATGGAGCCCATGCCCGGGGCGCCTGAACCACACGTCCGACATGGCCACTGTTCCGATCGCACGAGCCATGGGGCCAGGCTCGGTGAAGGGGTCAACCTCGCGCTCCCACTCCTCCGCCGTCAGCGCCGGCGTGATCTCACCCATTCGCTCAACGTCTCCCTCGTAGTAGAGTCGCAGCTCGCGACCGAGCCCGCCGGGATGCTCCCACCACGCGGCGCGATACCACGCGCGCTCCGCGTCAGGCGTCGGGCCCGGCAGCTCCACGCGGTCGCCCTCGTACGCGCCCCCGGCGAGGAACACCGATTCGCCGTGCCGGGGGCCACCTTCGATCATCAGTCGCGCGCTCATTCGCTCGCTCCCTCGTAGGGTCTCACCGTAATTTCGGCCCGCGGGTGCGCCGCGTCCACGCCGGCCTCCTCCCACGTCGCGCGCTTCACCTGGTGGTCGTTCACGTACGCGGCCTGCTCGAGCCCATCCTCCACCACCTTGCCGAAGTTCTTCACGTCGCGGCGCCGCGCGTCCGGCACCCACACCCTGGCGTGCAGCGCCACCGGCGCCGTGAAGAGCGGCGCGCCGCGCCCGGCCACGAGGCGCGCGTAGGCGCGGATCGCCTCGCGGGCCCGCGCGTAGCGCACGTGGTCGTCGGTGTTCGCGCGCGCCTGGTGCTTCAGGTTGTCCGACACGAGCATCGGCCACGGGAGCGTGATCGTGAACCGCGCGGGCCGCGCCGGAAACATCGCCTCGATCTCCGCGCCCGCATCCTCCAGCGAGAGGGCCACGGACGCCATGGCCGCCACGTCGGCGCCCGTGTTCGGGCGCGGCGGCTCCTCGCGCGCGCCGATCGCCTCGCCCCGCGGCGCACGCTGGCACTCGTCGCAGTGGAGGAGCACGGCCGGGCGCTGCTTGCACGCGATGCAGAGGCGCGGGGCAGGGGCGGTCACGCCACGCCCCCGCAATCGTTACAATTCCCCCGGGATAGTGCTATTGACACTAGCTGTCGGTCCCCTAGATTAGGCTCCACGCGGCCGGACGAGGGAGCCGGCGCCCACCCGAGGAG
>CAMLEQ010000411.1 GCA_946479015.1 uncultured Gemmatimonadota bacterium
GGTGAACGGCGAGTGCAGGTCGCACTCGCGCAGCGGCTCCGTGCCCGGAATGAAGTACTCCGTCTCCACCACGCTGTCCGGGCAGAACGGATTGCGGAGCAGCCCGTCGCTGCTGTCGATGTCGCGGACGATGATGTCCTCGGGGCGCGGCCAGTCGGGGGGCGCCGCGCGGCGCGCGTAGACCTCGTTCATGAAGCCGAGCCAGGCCGGCGCGGCGAGCCGCCCGCCCTGAGCGTTCGACTGGATCTTCTGCGGGCGGTCGAAGCCCATCCACACGCCGGCCACGAGATCCGGCGTGTAGCCGATGAACCAGACGTCGGTGCCGTCGTTCGTGGTGCCCGTCTTGCCGCCGGCGGGCAGGTGGAAGCCGGAGGCCCAGATGCTCGCCGCGCTGCCGCGCCGCACCACGTCCTTCATCACGTCCACCATGAGCCACGCCTCGTCGCGCGAGAGCACCTCGTGCCGCTGCGGCGGCGCCTGCCAGAGCACCTCCCCCTTGGAGTTCTCCACGCGGACGATGCCCATGGGCGACGCGCGCACGCCGAGCGTGGCGAACGTGGTGTACGCGGCCACCATCTCCAGCGGGTAGACGTCCGCGGAGCCGATGAAGATCGACGGGTACGGCGGGATGGCGGAGGTGATCCCGAAGCGACGCGCCATGTCGATCACGTTCGGCGCGCCGAGCTCCATCCCGAGCCGGATCGCCGGGATGTTGCGCGACTGGTAGAGCGCGCGCCGCATCGGCATGACCCCATCGAAGCGGAGATCGTAGTTCTGCGGGGTCCAGTCCTGGCCGTTCGGCTGCGGGACGGTGAGGGCGGAGTCGTTCAGGAGGTACGAGAGCGGAAGCCCCTGGTGGATGGCGGTGGAGTAGACGAAGGGCTTGAAGGTGGAGCCGGGCTGCCGCAGCGCCTGGGTGGCGCGGTCGAACTTGGAGTCGTCGAAGTCACGGCCGCCGATGAGGGCGCGCACGGCGCCGTTGCGCGGATCCATGGCGACGAAGGCGCCCTGCAGGTACGGAGAGTTCCCCATCCGGTCATCGGACTCTCCGCTGGCGCTGCGCGCCGCGTACTGCTCGAAGGTGATGTGGTTGTACTTGCCGTACTTCCCGCCCTCGATCGCCCGGAGCTGCTTCTCGAGGTTGCGCTCGGCGGCGAGCTGCATGTCGATGTCGAGCGTCGTGTAGATCTTGAGGCCGTCGGTGTAGACGCGGTCGCCGAACTGGTCCTCCGCCTGCCTGCGCACCCATTCCACGAAGTACGGGGCGAGCTCCCCGGACTCCTCCTTCCGGGCGAGGCGGAGGGGGTACGCCTTGGCGAGCTGCGCGTCCGCATCGCTCACCACGCCCTGGCGGCGCATGAGCTCGATGATCGTGTTGCGGCGCTGGATGGCGCGGTCGGGGAAGCGGCGTGGGTTGTAGCGCTCCGGGGCCTTGGGGAGCGCCGCGAGCGTGGCGGCTTCGGCGAGATTGAGGTCGCGCACCGACTTGCCGAAGTAGCGCTGCGAGGCCGTCTCGACGCCGTACGCACCGTTGCCGAGATAGATCTGGTTCAGGTACAGCTCGAGGATCTTCTGCTTCGGGTACATCGCCTCGATCTCGCGCGCCACCTTCGCTTCCTTGAGCTTGCGCGTGAGCGTCTTCTCGCGGCTGATCTTCTCGGTGAAGATGTTCCGCGCGAGCTGCATGGTGAGCGTCGAGAAGCCCTGCGCGTAGCCGCCGGCGCCGAGGTTGTGCACCGCCGCGCCGAAGACGCGGATCCAGTCGATGCCCGCGTGCTGGTAGAAGCGCTTGTCCTCGGTGATGACGAACGCCGCCTGCACGGTCTTCGGGATGCCATCGAGCTTCACCAGCGTGCGGCGCTCGAGGCCGATCTCGGTGATGAAGCGGCCGTCGGCGGCGTAGAGCTTCGAGGTCTGGCGCGGGGTGAACGCCTCGAGCTGGCGCGGATCGGGGCACGCGCCCCCGCGGCAGACGAGCGTCCAGGCGGCGTAGGCGATCCCCCCGCCGAAGGCGATGCCGAACGTCGCGGCGAGCAGCAGGGCGCGCGCGATGCGGGGCCGCATCCGGCGGGAGCGGCGGCGGGACGTTCGATCAACCATCGCGGTGGGGGTACGGCGCGTGGCCGAAAGGTGGAGAGAAACGCGACAACGGCATGTCAGGGTTGGGAACCGTGAAGCTAACGCGCGTGCGGAGACGCGGCAACGCGCGCAGGTGACACCGCCTCCCGCCCGATCTATCATTACGGCATGTCACCCCTGACCTCCCTGCTCGACGAGCTCACCTGGCGTGGGCTGCTCTTTCAATACACCGAGGGGCTCGCGGAGTGGCTCGCCGCGGGTTCCGTGACGGCGTACTGCGGCTTCGACCCCACGGCGCCCAGCCTGCACGTGGGCAGCCTGCTTCCGGTGATGGGGCTCCTGCACCTGCAGCGCGCCGGCCATCGCCCGATCGCGCTCGTGGGCGGCGGGACGGGGATGATCGGGGATCCGAGCGGCAAGACCACCGAGCGGCAGCTCACCTCGCGCGAGACGGTGGAGGAGAACGCGCGCGGGATCCGCACCCAGCTCGAGCGCTTCCTCGACTTCGACGGTCCGAACGCGGCGCTCATGCGCGACAACGCCGAGTGGCTGCTCCCTCTGGGCGCGGTGGAGTTCATGCGCGACGTGGGGAAGCACTTCACCGTGAACTACATGATGGCGAAGGAATCGGTGAAGATGCGGCTCGAGGGGGGGATCTCGTACACGGAGTTCAGCTACATGCTGCTCCAGGCGTACGACTTCCTGGCGCTGTACCGGCGCGAGGGCGCCTCGGTGCAGCTCGGCGGGAGCGACCAGTGGGGGAACATCACCGCCGGGATCGAGCTCATTCGCCGCGTGGAGGGGAAGGAGGCGCACGCGCTGACGCTGCCGCTGCTCACGACGTCGGCGGGCACGAAGTTCGGGAAGACGGAGTCGGGCGCGGTGTGGCTCGATCCGGCGCGCACCTCGCCGTACCAGTTCTACCAGTTCTGGATCAACACCGACGACCGCGACGTGGGGCGATTCCTGCGCTACTTCACGCTCCTGCCGAGGGAGGAGATCGAGGCGCTCGACCGCGAGACGGTGGAGCACCCCGAGCGGCGCGCGGCGCAACAGGCGCTGGCCATGGATGTGACCACGCGCGTGCACGGCGCCGAGGCGGCGCGCGTGGCGGCGGAGGTGTCGGGGATCCTCTTCGGCCACGGCGATGCCGCGGCGCTGTCGCGCGAGGGGCTGCGGGCGCTGGCGGTGGAGATCCCGTTCGCGGAGATGGCGTGGACGGCGGGCGGGGTGGTGGCGGCGGGGCAGCACCTGCCGGCGGTCGGGGGCGACGAGCAGCGGCGCGCCATCAACCTGCTCGACGCGCTGGTGACGGTCGGCCTGGCGAAGTCGAAGGGAGAGGCGCGGCGGGTGCTCCAGCAGGGTGGGATCAGCGTGAACGGCGTGCGCGCCGGCGTCGAAGCCCCGGTGCTGGCGGCGGAGGCGGCGCTGCACGGGGAGTACTTCCTGCTCAGGAAAGGCGGGAAGAGCTACGGGCTGATCCGGGGGAGGGACTAGGAGGTGGGGGGGTGATGGGACCTAGTCGCTGGACCACCGAACAACGCGTGTGGCGTGTGGGAGACTGACGGGTGGAGGGGCTAGGTAGAGCGCGTGTAGGCTCGGCGGTAGGTGGACTCTCTCTACATCCCGCCCTAC
>CAMLEQ010000412.1 GCA_946479015.1 uncultured Gemmatimonadota bacterium
CGGAACGGGAGGTGCATCACCGCACTGCTGGGGGACGGCCGCCAATATCTACCGCGTCGGCGACACCTACCTGGACACGCACGAGTCCATCGCGCGGTACGCCGGGATCGCACGCGAGATCCTGCCCACCGTCTGGACTCGCCCGCTGGGGCCGGAGATGGCGAAGACGGACGACCATCTCCACCTGGATCTCGGGTACGTGATCTCGGTCCCACGCGAGGCGCCGGGCGAGACCTACAACGTCAAGCTCGCTGGCGACCCGTTGTAATGGTTCGCGGAATGACGAGGGAAGGGAAGCTGGGGGGCAATCGGTGCTGACGGAGCAGGGAAAGCAGGTCGGACGTGACGAGCAGGCCGGGCGCCAGCGGCGCGCGCCGGGCAACCGCCGCGCATTGCCGGCGATCGGCATGGAAGCGGAGTTCTCCACCGTGGTGGACAGCGAGCTCCAGCAGCCGGAAAAGGTCTTCGGATCGCCTCGTCGCTTCATCCGCGGTCCCCTGGTGCACCGCACCGGCCGCTCCTATCACCTGCCGACTGGCGGAGCGATCTACTTCGACACCGGGGTGATGGAGATCGCCACGCCGATGATCGAGATCGAGCGCGGGTGCGGCGCGCGCGCGACGCGCTCGCTGTGGGAGAATCTCGGCTTCCTCCGCGGCGAGCTGGACGAGTGGGAGCTGGACACCGGTCGCCAGGTGCGGCTGGTCGGCTTCAGCACGCATTACAACGTGTCGTTCGACTTGCCGGAATCGGAGCGCGCGAAGGGGCGGAGCGTGGAGCGGCTGGCGTACCTGCTCACGTACGTCCTCGCCGCGCCGGTCATGCTCCTCGCCGCGAACCGACGCTCCACCGGTGTCGGCGTGCGGCCGCGCGGCAACCGCATCGAGATCACGGCGGACTTCACCCCGGATGCGGCCCTCATGGCCGCCACCGCGACGCTCATCGTCGGGATCGTCCGCGAGGTGATGTCCTGGCCGCGCTACGACCTGCGCCAGCTCGCCACGCACGACATTCCCGTGGTGCAGGGTTTCGCGCCCGTGCCGCACAGCTCGCGCAAGGGATGGGTGGCGAAGCACGATTGCTTTCCCCGCAACCCGTTCACCGCCGACGTGGATGGGGACCGCTTCACCTCGCTCGGGGGCGAACATCTCTCGCTGCGCGAGATGGCCGGTCGCACCACGCGGCAGTTCTGGCCATCCATCAGCGCACTCGGCGATCCGCTCTCGCTGCGGCTCATTGCCGCGGTGATGCGCGGGCGCGCGCCGTCACTGCTCGAGCTGGACGATCGCCCCGCCGCCTACGACGACGTGGGTCGCCTGTGCGCGTGGAACGACCTCTTCCCCGTCACCCTCCTTCCACGGTCGCGCTTCGAGCGTGTGCTCAGCAACGCGATCACCGGCCGCCGTGTGCGGTTCAGCGGCGCGTGGCACAAGCCGGTGGGGATGCGCGGCTGGACGCACGTCGTCTTCCGGCGTGAGAGTGACGGGAAGCGCGCGGTGCGCTCGCTCGATGCGCTGCTCACGCACCTGGACGCGTGGGAACGCAGCTCCGAGCGCCGGTCGGGCGAGCGACGCGGCGGTCCCAGCGCGCGCGAGATGGAGCGTCGGCACGAAGACCGACGGGCGCCGGCGGCAGCGGAGCCGGAGCAACCGCGGGAGGGTGAGCCGCCGCTCGCGCCGGAAGCCAGGGCCGACGAGCTCGTGGCCGCGTCGGAACGGAAGGGGGGGAGCGACGTGGAAGTCGCCCCTCCACGCACCGAGGGGATCGCCGACGTGTCCGCTTCGGTGGCGGCGCGTGCCGCCGCGCGTGCGCGCACGGATGCCCCGCTGATCATCATCTCGCGCACGAGCTGACGCGGAGCTCGCGCAGCGTTCGCCGCCGCATCCATGCTCTGCGGCACGGCGATTGAATCCACGTGCGGTGCGTTCGCCGGATGGCGGCGAGCCCACTCTCTCGCGCGAGGACACATGCCGGACCTCCTCACCAACCGGGATGCGACGTCCGCTTCGCCACGCTACGTCGCGCCCGAAGTCTCCTACCTGCTCGACTACATCGTCAATGTCTGCTTCGTGGGGCCGGCCGGCGCGGGCGACCGCGAGTGGGTGCTCGTGGACGCGGGACTGCCCGCATCGGCGGAGCGCATCGAGCACGCGGCGGCGCGGCTGTTCGGTGCCGGTTCGCGACCGGCAGCGATCGTGCTCACTCACGGCCACTTCGACCATGTGGGCGCACTGCAGGCGCTGGTGCACAAGTGGGACGTGCCGGTGTACGCGCACGAGCTCGAGCTGCCGTACCTCACCGGCCGCTCGTCCTATCCGCCACCCGACCCCTTCGTGGGCGGCGGGGCAATGAGCGCGATGTCGTTCCTGTACCCGAAGGGGCCGATCGATCTCGGCGCGTCGGTGCGCGCGCTGCCGGCGGATGGCAGCGTACCGGGGATGCCCGGTTGGCGCTGGATTCCCACGCCGGGGCACTCGCCGGGGCACGTGTCATTCGTTCGGGACGTGGATCGCACCCTGATTGCGGGCGATGCGTTCACCACCACCAGGCAGGAGTCGGCGATCGCCGTGTTCAACCAGCGGCGCGAGATGCACGGGCCGCCGATGTACTTCACGCCCGACTGGGATGCAGCGCGCACGTCGCTGCGGCATCTCGCCGACTATGCCCCGACCGCCGCGATCACGGGCCACGGGCCCCCGATGCGCTCGGCCATGCTGCAGAGCGAGCTGCGCCGTCTCGCGTCGCACTTCGACGAATGGGCGCGGCCGGCGCACGGCCGCTATCACGACCGGCCGGCCATCACCGATGCCAGCGGCGTGATCCAGGTGCCGCCGCCGGTGGTGAGCGGGCGGGCGCTGGTGTTCACCGGCCTTGCCTTGGGTGCCGCGGTCGGGATCGCCGTGACGGCGCGTCGCCGGCGGGAGCGCACCTCGGGCGATGGGGCGCGTGCGCTGGCCGATGCCCCACGGGAGCGCGAGCAGCCGATTCCCTCCGCCGACGAGCTGATGCTCGAGCGGAGCTCGGAGCTGTCGGCGCTCGACGGTGGCTACGACGTCACCGCCGCCGCGCCGCCATCCACGATCGATCTCCGCTGAACGTCCACGGACGCACACCTTCATCGAGGCACTCACCAATGTCGGCAACCACATCGTCACCACGACGCGTCAAGGGCTCGCGCATCGGGCCGAGGGGCGGTGGCGTGAACTATCGCTCGCGCCAGGGGCATCACCTCCACAACGTCGCCAATCCGGAGCGCATCGGCTCCGTCGCCGTCGGCGCGGCGCTCATCGCATACGGGCTGAAGCAGCGTGACGCAAAAGGGCTGCTCGCCGCGCTGCTCGGCGGCGCGTTCGTGCAGCGTGGGGCCACCGGATACTGCATGGTCTACGACGCGCTCGGCGTGAGCACGGGCGACGCCGACGCCGTGCTCGGCACGCATCGCGACGACGTGACCGGCGCCGCGGCGACGGTCAACGCGCGCAAGGCGGTGAAGGTGGAGCGTGCCGTGACGATCGCGCGCCCGCGCCATGAGCTGTACGCCTTCTGGCGCGATTTCACGAACCTGCCGCAGTTCATGGAGCACCTGGAATCGGTGCGCGTGGATTCACCGACCCGCTCGCACTGGACGGCGAAGGCACCGGCGGGAAGCGTGGAGTGGGAGGCGGAGATCGTCAACGACGTGCCCGACGAGATCATCGCGTGGAAGAGCG
>CAMLEQ010000413.1 GCA_946479015.1 uncultured Gemmatimonadota bacterium
GTTATATCCAAAGGCACGGGTTGTTATTCAATAGGTGTAGACAGTAGGGGAACGTAGGAGCACACGTGTGAACTCCAGTCACCGTGGGGGGTGGGGGTTGGGGGGGGGGGGGGGGGGGGGGGGGGGGGGGGGGGGGGGGGGGGGGCGCCCGGCGGGGGGGGGGGGGGGCCGCCCCCCGCCCCCCCCCCCCCCCCACTTCCACATCGGTGCTCTTGCAGTTTCCGACCCCTCACCCCGCCGTTCCCGAGATCCCCCCGGCCCCTGGCCCCCGACCCCCAGCCCCGAGCCCTGGCCCAGGGCCCACGGCCGGATGTCGATCACCGTCCCCACCGGCACCATCCGCCAGAGCTCCTCGATCGCCGAGTCGCCGACGGCGATGCACCCCTCCGTCCAGTCCTCCTCGCGGTACGCGTCGCGGTACGCCGTGGCCAGGGCGGCCGCGCCGTTCGGGAGGCCGTGGATCATGATGTCACCGCCGGGTGACACGCCCAGTGCGCGGGACTGCGCGCGGTCGCGGGCATCGGGATAGGAGATGTGGAGCGAGAGGTGGTACGCGCTGTCCGGGTTGCGCCAGTCGATGGTGTACACTCCCTCCGGCGTGCGACCGTCGCCGGCACGCACCTTGTCCCCGCTCGGGTGCGGGCCGAGCGAGACGCGGTAGCTGCGCACCATGCGTCCGTCGTGGAAGAGCAGGAGGCGATGCGCCCCCTTCTCGACCACGATGCTGTCGGCGGTGACTATCGTATCGGGGCGAACGCTGGAGCGAGCGGTGGCGGCGCGGGCGATCGGCGGGCACGCGAGCAGGAGCGCGCCCCCGATCAGGATGAGCAGAGTGAGCACGGTGGCGAGTCGAGCGGCGAACGCGGCGGGGTGGGAGTCGGCACCGCCTGGTGGGAGCCACGGGCGGCGGGCCGATCCGTCGGACGTATTCGCATACTAGAGCGTCGCGGCCGGGTTCGCCACCGGGAACGGCGCGCGAGGGTCAGCGGTTGGAGACGCGGAACGCGGAGGGGTGGATGGACGCTGCGATTCTCGCCGAGGGGCTGGGCAAGACGTATCGGGTGAAGGTGCGCGATCCGGGACTCGGCGGCGCGATGCGCGCGCTCGTGCACCCGCGCTACCGCGACGTGCGCGCGGTGGACGACGTCACCTTCCGCATCGCCCCCGGTGAGATCGTGGCGTTCCTCGGGCCCAACGGCGCGGGAAAGACGACCACGCTCAAGATGCTCGCGGGCTTGCTGCACCCTACCAGCGGGCGCGCAGCGGTGGCGGGGTACGATCCGTGGGTGGGGGGCGCGGCGTTCAAGCGACGCATCGCGCTCGTGCTCGGGAACAAGCAGCAGCTGCTCTGGGATCTTCCCCCGGTGGAGACCTTCCAGCTCAACCAGGCGATCTATGCGATCCCCGACGCCGACTACCGCGCGCGCCTGGAGGAGCTCGTGTCGCTGCTCGCCCTCGAGGAGCTCCTCGACAAGCCGGTGCGCCAGCTCTCCCTCGGCGAGCGGATGAAGTGCGAGCTCGCCGCGTCGCTCCTGCACCGCCCGGAGATCCTCTTTCTCGACGAGCCGACGCTGGGGCTCGACGTCACGGCACAGGAGGCGATCCGCGCGTTCCTGCGCTCGTACCGCGACCGCCACGGCGCCACCGTCCTGCTCACGTCGCACTACATGGCGGACGTGGCCGCGCTCGCATCGCGCGTGCTCATCATCAACCACGGACGCCTGCTCTACGACGGCGCGCTGGAGCTGCTGGTGGCGCGCATCGCGCGCACGAAGCGGCTCGAGCTGATCGTGGGCGACGGCGTGCGGCGCGAGGATCTCGCGCCGTTCGGCGAGGTGCGCACCTTCTCCTTCCCCAACGCCACGCTCGAGATCCCGCGCGAGGAGGTGCCCGCCGCGAGCGCGCGCCTGCTCGCCGCGGTGCCGATCATCGACCTCTCGATCGAGGATCCGCCGCTCGAGGAAGTGATCCGGCGCGCGTTCGAGGAGGAGACGCCCGCGGCGCCATCGCTCGCCGGGGGAGGCACGCCGCGATGACGGCGGTCGCGGGGGAGGAGCGCACGCCGCTCCGCATCTGGCTCCATCGCTACGCGGCGCTCATCCGCGCGGCGTGGCTCGTGGATCTCCAGTACCGCGTGGCGATCGGCATCTGGCTCGTGTGGGGGATCATGGAGCCGCTCATCTCCCTCGGCATCTGGTGGTCGATCGCCGGGCAAGGGAGCGTGCAGGGGTGGGCGCGCGACGACTTCGCGCGCTACTTCTTCGGGGTCACGCTCGTGAACCAGCTCACGCTGGCGTGGGACGCGTGGTACATCGACCGGTGGATCCGCGAGGGGGAGATGAACTTCCGTCTCGCGCGCCCGCTGGCGCCCGTCCACGAGGCGATCGCGGACAATCTCGCGTACAAGGCGCGCACGGGGATCATCATCCTCGCCGCGTGGCTGCTCGTGGCGGCGGCGTGGCCGGCCGTGCGCATCCCGTTCGCGCCCGGGCGCTGGGCGCTCGCCGCGCTCGCCATCGCGCTCGCGGCGGGGATCCGCTTCTTCAGCGGCTTCGCCACCGGGCTCCTCGCGTTCTGGACCACGCGCGTGAGCGCGCTCATGGAGCTGCAGTTCGGGCTCTCCCTCTTCCTCTCCGGGCGCATCGCGCCGCTCTCGCTCCTCCCTCCCGTGGTGGGCGCGATGGCGGCGTGGCTCTGGTTCCCGTACATGCTCGCCTTCCCCGTCGCGGTGCTCACCGGCGAGGCGATGACGACAGGCGCCATCGTGCGCGGCTTCGCGGGGCAGGTGGTATGGCTGGCGCTCTGGTGGCTCGCGTACCGCGTGGTGTGGCGGCGCGGCATCGCGCGCTACGGCGCGGTGGGCGGCTGATGGCGACCACCGCACCGGGCGCCCCGCGCCCCGCGCCCCGCGTCGGCAGCCCCCTCGCCGTGCTCCGCGCCCTCTGGCGCGTGAACGCGGCGGAGGAGATGCAGTACCGCGCGAACTTCGTGGCCAGCCTCCTCGGCACGATCTTCTGGATGGCGATGGCGCTCCTCACGATCGAGATCTTCTTCCGCCACACGAGCCGGCTCGGCGGGTGGGACTACTGGGAGGTGGTGGTGCTGCTCGGCATCTTCAACGCCCTCACCGGCGTGATCGAGGCCGTGCTCCGCCCCGGCGTGGGGCGGCTCGCGGAGGAGGTGCGCAACGGGACGCTCGACCTCGTGCTCGCGCGCCCCGTGGACGCGCAGCTGTTCGTCTCCTTCCGCCGCCTCGACCTGTGGCGCTTCGCCGACGTGGTGCTCGGGCTCGCGCTCTCCGGGTTGGCTCTGGTGCGGATGGGCCGAGTGCCGGCGGCGCCGCGGCTCCTGGCGTTCCTGGTGACGTTCGCGGCGGCGGTGGCGGTGGTCTACGCCATCTGGGTGGCGCTCATGAGCCTCGCCTTCTGGTTCGTGGCGGTGGAGAACATCTCCGTGCTGTTCGACGCCCTGTTCGAGGGGGCGCGCTATCCGGTGTCCGCGTACCCGGGCGCGCTGCGCTTCCTGTTCGTGTACCTCATCCCGATCGCGTGGACCACCACGATTCCGGCGAGCGCGCTCGTGGGGCGGCTGCGCCCGGAAGCGGCGAAGGCCCGCCGCGAGGTGGGGGGGGGGGGGGTGCGCGTCGACCCGCGGGGGGTGGGGGGGGGGGGCCCGCGGTTCAAC
>CAMLEQ010000414.1 GCA_946479015.1 uncultured Gemmatimonadota bacterium
CGGACCGGGCGGTTGCCGCGGAGCTGCGGCGCACTCCAGGAATCCACACGATCTCCTCCCCCGCGAGCACCACCGGCCAGCCCATCCGGCTCGGGCCGTCGATCCCCGCGTCGCGCAGCAGCCCCTTCACCCGCCGCGGCGCTGCCGCGCCGTGCGGTGTCATGCGGTCTCCTGGGCGCCATGGGCGGACGAGCAATGCCCGATCGGCGGGCAGTGCGGCCGTCCAGGGCCCGCCGGGAGTGGGCGCTCCGGCCGGCGCCGTCGCGCGCCTGAACCGCCAGCCGCCCATCGTGAGCTCATCGGCGAGCGTCGCTCCCTCGGCGCCACCAGGCCGCCTCGCTCGCCGAAGAACGACGGCATCCCGGTGCCAGAGCGCCTCGAAGCCTCCAGAGAGCTGAATCCGCGCTCCCATGCGTCTCTTAATAGTAAACTGGGTGAGACGCTCGGTTCCACGCCGGTCGAGCACCGCACCCACTCGCGCGGCCAGCGCCGGCCAGAGCAGACGGAGGGATGGCGCATCATAGTGCCGCAAGTCGGCCCCTGCAACGGTGAGCGCGCCTTCATCCCCACCGCGCCGGAGCATTCCCTCGATGTGTCGGTCCACGGCGCGGCGCAGGCGGGCGGCGGCGCGGGCGAGCGCCAGCAGCTCCTCGCCGAGCCCCGGGCGGGCCTGCTCGAGCGCCGGGAGCAGATCGAGGCGGAGTCGGTTGCGCAGGTGCCGGCGCGACCGATTGCTGGGATCCTCCACCCACGCGATCCCGCGCTCGGCCGCCGCCGCCGCGACCTCCGCGCGCGAGAGCGCGAGCAGCGGGCGCAGCGCTCGACCATCCGCGTAGAGTCCGGCGAGGCCGCGCGCGCCCGCGCCGCGCAGCGCGCGGGCGAGCACCGTCTCCACCTGGTCGTCACGCGTGTGTGCCGTGGCCACCACGGCATCGTGCTCGGCGGCCACCTTCCGCAGGAATCCCCAGCGCGCCTCGCGCCATGCGGCCTCGCCGGCCGTGGGGATGCTCCCCCGCCCCACTCGCACGGGTACGCCGAGCGAGCGGGCGCGGCGCGCCACGAGCCGCGCGGCGCGCTCGGCGGCCGGACCGGTGCCGTGGTCGAAGGTGGCCACGCAGGCCACCCGGTCGCCGCACGTTCGCGCCGCGGCGTCGAGCAGCACCATCGAGTCGCGCCCCCCGGAGACGGCGAGCACGACGCGCGGTGCGGCGCTCAGCGCCCGCGCCACCGCGGCGTCCACGCGCGCCGACGTGCCGCCGGGGGGCACCGACGCCACCCGGCGATCGCCGCTCCGGCGCCGCCGCCCTGCCGCCGATCCCCGCGATTCCCGCTCGCCTCGCTCGATCACGCCGAAAGCTATCATTTCCGCCTCGCCGGCGCGCGGCTCTGGCCCGGCGCATGCGCCCGCGATATCTTGTTCGCGATCAAGCTCGACGGCTCACTCCACGAGAGGACGACTTTGGAAACGCACGGACCGCTCGGCACGCTCTGGGTCAGCATCGGCCTCGGCTGCTTCTACATCGCGCTCGTGTGGATCAACTCCCTGCTCGGGATGTTCCTCACTCCGCTGTTCACGCTCACCGCCACGCACCTCTTCGGCGGCAAGAAGAAGGTTCCCGCCACCGAACCCTGACCGCGCGTCGGGGGCGGAGCGAATATCGGTACGGGGCGACGGGTGTTGCGCGTCGCCCCGTTCGCTTGTAGGTAAGGGGCTGGCAGTCGGACCCGAACTTCCACGCGAGAGGGGACGCCACTGCTCGCGAGCGGCGAGAACGCGCGCCCGCCACAGCGCCCCCTCGAGGAGCGATCCATGGGCATGATTGTCCTGCTGGTCCTCGCCGCCATCCTGGTGTTCTGGCTCGTCGGCGCGTACAACTCGCTCGTCTCGCTGAAGAACCAGGTCTACAACGCCTGGAAGCAGATCGACGTGCAGCTCAAGCGGCGGCACGACCTGATCCCCAACCTGGTGGAGACGGTGAAGGGCGCGATGGCCTTCGAGCGCGAGACGCTCGAGGCGGTGATCGCCGCCCGCAATCAGGCGATCGCCACGATGCAGCTCCCCGCCCCCGGCGCGGAGGGAGCGGGCGGCGCGCCCTCGCCGCGGCTCGTGCAGCAGACCGCGCAGGCCGAGGGGCAGCTCACCGCCGCGCTGGGGCGGCTGTTCGCCGTGGTCGAGGCCTACCCCGACCTGAAGGCGACGGGGAACGTGGCGCAGCTCCAGGAGGAGCTCACGTCCACCGAGAACAAGATCGCCTTCGCGCGGCAGCTCTACAACGACACGGCCACGCAGTACAACACCAAGCAGCAGCAGTTCCCCACCAATCTCGTGGCCGGGCTCGCGAAGGCGACGCCGGCGGAGCTGTGGGAGATCACCGACGTGGCCGAGCGCGCGGTGCCGAAGGTGGATCTCTCGTTGAACCCGCCGAAGGTCGAGCACTGAGGGGGCGCGCCGCGATCCCGGCGCCGATCGACAGGTGAGCGACAACCCGAATCTCTTCGCGCAGCAGGAGGCCAACCGCCGGCGTTCGCGGTGGCTGGTGGTGGGGTTCATCCTGTTCTTCGCGTGGCTCGGCTTCGGTGGCGACTACATCTACTACCTGTGGACGCGCGATGCGCCGCCGGCGGCCTACCACCACGTCTTCCCCGCCTTCGGCCTGCTGCTCAGCGGCATCGCCGCGGTGATCGCCGCCTACGCGTGGGCGACGGGGCCGCGGAAGGTGCTCTGGGCCACGGGCGCGCGCGAGCTCATCACGCCGGACACCCCGCAGGAGCGCCAGCTCGAGAACGTGGTGGAGGAGATGGCCATCGCGGCGGGGATCCAGAAGCCGCGCATCTGGATCGTCCCCGATCCCGATCCCAACGCCTTCGCCACCGGGCGCGACGAGCGCACGGCGAGCATCGCCGTCACCCAGGGGCTGCTCGATCTCTGCTCGCGCGATGAGCTGCAGGGGGTGATCGCGCACGAGATGGGCCACATCAAGAATCTCGACGTGCGCCTCATGACCCTGCTCGCCGCGCTGGTGGGCGCCGTGGCGCTCATCTCCGACGGGCTCTCGCGCGTGATGTTCCGCTCCGGCGGGCGGGGCGTGCGTGTCTCCGGCGGCGGGGGTGGCAGGGGTGGGGGGGGTGGGGGGAGCCGCGACCGGGGCAACGGGGGAGGCGGCGGACCGCTGCTGCTCCTCCTGCTCGCGCTCTGGATCATCAGCTGGCTCCTCGCTCCGCTCATCACGCGCCTCCTCGCCCTTGGCGTGAGCCGCGACCGCGAGTACCTCGCCGACGCCATGAGCGCGCAGTTCACGCGCAACCCGATGTCGCTCGCCACCGCGCTGGAGAAGATCGAGCACGCCGCCGCGCCCACGAAGAGCATCAAGGGGGGCACCGCGCACCTGTGCATCGCCGATCCGCTCGGGCGGCGGCTGAACACGCACGAGGGGAAGCTCGCGGAGCTGTTCGGGACGCACCCTCCGATGGCGCTGCGCGTGGCGCGGCTGCGCGCGATGGCGTACCAGGAGATGAAGCGCGCCGGGGAGCTCGTGCCCCCGCAGCCCGAGGGCGCGGCGGGGTGAAGTGCGTCGGGGGGGGGGGGCCCGCGGGCCCCCCCCCCCCCCCCCGGACGCCTAGCCGGCCCCCCCCAAACCGCACTAGAAGCAAATGCGGGGGGGCCCCCCCACCCCGCGGCCCCC
>CAMLEQ010000415.1 GCA_946479015.1 uncultured Gemmatimonadota bacterium
GGGGATCTACGAGAAGGCGTTCGTCTCGCGGATCTACAACCGCCTCAGCCGCACGCTCTTCGACGTCCCCGTGCGCGACCTCAACTCGGTGAAGGCGTACCGCCGCGAGGTGATGGAGGCGCTCCCCATGCGCCCCGACTGGCACCGCTACATGATCGTGATCGCCGCCGAGTCGGGATTCTCGGTGTCCGAGATCCCGGTGCCGCTCTACCCGCGCCACGCGGGGAAGTCGAAGTTCGGCATCGGCCGGATCCCGGTGGGCGTGCTCGACATGCTCTCGGTGTGGTTCGAGCTGCGCTTCGCCAAGAAGCCGCTGCTGCTGTTCGGGATGCTCGGGGCCGCGCTCTTCGCCTTCGGCGTGCTCGCCGGCCTCGCGGCGCTCGTGTGGCTCGCGCTGTTCGACGTCGGTCTCCGCTGGGTCTGGACCATCATCCAGACGTGCCTCATCCTCGGCAGCGTCTTTCTCGCCACCGGACTGCTGGGCGAGATGATCGCCGGCCAGCGCGCGGAGCTCCGCGAGCTGCGGCGCCATCTCGCGGAGCTCCGCACCCTTCGTGACGACCAGGGTCCACGCTGACTCCATGCGCGTTCTCTTTCTCGCCCACTCGTTCCCGCGCCACGAGGGAGACGCCGCGGGCTCGTTCCTCCTGCGCCTCGCCCGCGGGCTCGAGCACGAGGGAATCGACGTCCGCGTGATCGCCCCGGCCTCCGCCGGGCTCGCGCCGAGCGAGCGCGTGGACGGCGTGCAGGTGGACCGTTTCCGCTACGCGCCGCGCCGCTTCGAGCGCCTCGCGTACACCGGCAACATGGCCCAGGAGGTGCGCGATTCGTGGAGCGCCCGCCTGACGATGGTGAGCTTCCTCGGCTCCGAGTTCGTGAGCGCCGTGCGGTCCGGCCGCCGCTTCCACCCCGACGTCGTGCACGCCCACTGGTGGTTCCCGGGAGGGCTCGTGGGCACCTGGGTGGCCTCGCTCGCCAACGTACCGCTCGTGACCACGCTGCACGGCAGCGACGTGCGCCTCCTGCGCGGCGCGAGCGGCGCGCGTCCGGCGTTCCGCCACGTCGTGCGCCACTCGGCGGCGGTCACGACCGTGTCGCACTGGCTCGCGCAGCAGGTGACGTCGTTCGCGCCGGGCGTGTCGCCCATGGTCGCGCCGATGCCGGTGGACACGGACCGCTTCACCCCGGGCGGGGAGCGGAGCGCGAACCGACTGCTGTTCGTGGGGCGCCTCAACGCGCAGAAGGGCGTCGAGCACCTCATCGCCGCGCTCGCTCGCATGCGCGTGCGCGCGACGCTCGACATCGTGGGCGACGGCCCGGATCGCGAGGGACTGGAGCGGCAGGCGATGGAGAGCGGGGTGGCCGATCGCATCCTGTGGCACGGCGCGCTCACGCAGGGCGATCTCCCGCCGCTCTATCGCCGCGCGGCCGCGCTCGTGGTCCCGTCCATCGAGGAAGGGCTGGGACTCGTGGCCGTCGAGGCGCAGCTCTGCGGCACGCCGGTGGTCGCCTCCGAGTCGGGCGGGCTCCCGGACGTCGTCCGTCACGATCACACCGGGATCCTCGTCCCGCCTTCGAACCCCGAGGCGCTGGCCCGCGCGCTCGACGATCTGCTCGAGCGCCCCGACGCCGGCCGCTCGCTCGGCGAGGCCGGGCGCGTGCACGCACTCGGCACCTTCGCGCCGGAGTCCGTCGCGCGGCGCTACGCCATGCTCTACCACACCGTTCTTGGACACGCCACGGCAGCGTAGGCTCCTCCACATCGCCAAGATCGCGTTCGCCGCGGCCGTCGCCGCGGCGGTCGCGGTCGCGCTCGTTCACCAGTGGGGCGCCGTGCGCGCCGCCGCGGCACAGGCGCATCCGCGGTGGGGGTGGATCGTGCTCTCCTCGCTCGTCGTGCTCGCGAACTACGCCCTGCTCATCGAGGCGTGGCGCACGATCGTCGCGGGGTGGGGAGGACGCCTCTCGTTCACCGAGGGGGCGCGCATCTGGAGCATCTCCAACCTCGGCCGCTACGTGCCGGGGAAGGTCTGGCAGATGGGGACGATGGCGGTGATGGCCCAGGAGCGCGGGGTCTCCGGCATCGCCGCCGCCGGCGCGGCGGTGATCAACACGTTGATCAACACCGTGGCGGGGTTCGTCGTGCTCGCCGGCACCGGCGCCAGCGTGCTGCGCATCCCCCCCGTGGGGACGGCCGCCATCGTCGCGCTCGGCGTGGGGCTGCTGTTCGCGCCGCGGCTGCTCCCGTGGCTCGCTGCGCTCGCGGGGAAGGTGCTGCGCCGCGAGCTCGTGGTGGGGCGCATCCCGCACCGCGCGATCTGGCTGGCCGCGCTCATCTCCGCGGCGTCGTGGATCGTGTACGGGCTCGCCTTCCGGCTCCTCGCCGTCGGAGTGCTCGGGCGCGCGACTGGCGCGCCGGGGCTCTACGTCGCAGTTTTCACCGGCTCCTACCTGGCGGGATTTCTCGCGCTCATCGTGCCGGGCGGACTCGGGGTGCGCGAGGTGGTCATGGCCACCGCGCTGCGGCAGGCGGGGTTCGGCACGGGAGAAGCCATCCTGCTCGTCGTCGCCTCCCGCATCTGGCTCACGAGTCTCGAGATCGTCCCAGCGATCCTCTGCATGGCGCACCGCTGGGTGCGCCCCCGACGCTCCAATGGCTCGATCAACGTCTCGCCCTAGCGCTGTTCTCGCGGCGCCGACGGCGCCGCGCTTCGCGGCCGCGTGGGCGGCGCTCGTCTACGCGCTCGGCACCCTCGCGCTCGGCTTCCCGGCGCTCGCCGGGCGCTTCCTCGTGAACCCGCGCAGCGACCAGTACATCGCCGGCTACGCCTTCCGCGAGTTCGCCGCCAGTCAACTGCGCGCCACCGGGCACTTCCCGCTCTGGAACCCCTACATCTTCGGCGGCATGCCGTTCGTCGCGTCGATGAACGGCGATCTGTTCTATCCGACGGCGCTGCTCCGGCTCGTGCTGCCGACCGACGTCGCGATGACGTGGTCGTTCCTCATCCACGTCTTCCTCGCCGGATTCTTCGCCTATCTCTTCCTGCGCGCGTGGGGCTTCGGCTTCCTCCCATCGCTGATCGGGGGGCTGGCGTACCTGATGGGCGGGCCGATCGCGTCGTACGTGATGCCGGGGCACGATGGGAAGCTGTACGTGAGCGCGCTCACGCCGCTCGCGCTCTGGATGCTGGTCCGCGGCATCCGTGACGGGCGCCCCTGGGCGTTCGGGGTGCTCGCGTTCACGATCGGCATCGCCACGCTGAGCCCCCACCCGCAGCTCCTGCAATACATGCTGCTGGTGTCCGGCGCGTTCGCCATCTGGCTCGCCTTCGGCGGCGGGGAAGGGGGACGCCCCCCGCGCGACGTGGCGCTGCGGAGGCTGGGCGCCGCGCTCGTGGCCGTCGTGGTGGGGATGGTCATGGGCGCCGTCCAGTACCTGCCGGTGTTCCAGTACGTGGCGTGGTCTCCGCGCGCCGGTGGGCTCAAGGGGTGGGAGTTCGCCACCTCGTACTCCTTCCCGCCGGAAGAGCTGATCAACACGATGGTGCCGCAGTTCACCGGCATCCTCGATCACTACTGGGGTCGGAACGGGATCCACTTCCACAGCGAGTACCTGGGAGTCGTGGTGCTCGCGCTGGCGGTGCTCGGCTTCTCGTGCGTGCGCCGCGGCAAGCGCA
>CAMLEQ010000416.1 GCA_946479015.1 uncultured Gemmatimonadota bacterium
AGCGCCCGCCAGGTGACGGGGTGGCCGGCGTCGAGCACCGGGCCGTGCGCGGCGCGGATGGAGAGCACCGCGAGCGCGCTCAGCGCGAGCGCCATCGCCGCGATCGCCGCGGCCAGCCAGGCGCCGCGCGCGCCGCGCTCTTGGCGCTCGCCGGAGAGCGCCGCGCCGCAGGCGAGCGCCGCCCCCGCGGCCACGACGGGCCACCGCGCGAGTCCCGCCCCGGCGGCCACGCCGAGCGCGCCGAGCAGCATCACCCCGTCCCGCACGCGCCAACGATCCCGCGTCGAGCTCGCGAGCACGATCGCCGCCGGCGCCGCCACGAGCGCGCTCAGGTGGACGGGCACCGCGAGCGCCATCGCGTACGCGAGCAGCAGGCGCCAGCGTCCGTCGCCGGTGGCGCCCGCGCGCTCGCCGCACGCGAGCATCGCCATCGAGAGCAGCAGCGCCGCCGCGTACACCTCCGTCTCCGTCGCGTTCAGCCACACCGTGCTCATCGCGCCGGCGCAGATCGCCCCCGCCGCGCCGGCCACCGGCGCGCGCAGCCACCGCGCGAGCAGCCACGCCAGCACGCCGCCGGCGGCCGCGGTGCACGCGGCGGAGAAGAGATTGGTGGCGAGCGCGGTGGGGAGGGGCGACAGGGCGAGGCGCCACGCGCGCGCCGCGAGCATCCAGAGCGGCGTCCCCGGCGGGTGCGGGATCCCCGCGGAGTGCACCGCGGCGATCAGCTCCCCCGCATCCCAGAGCGTGGCGCCCGGCGCCGCGGTGGCGCCGTACACGATGGCGAGGAGAAGCGCGGCGCCCCACGCCGCGCGGGCTACGCGCGTAGCTGGAGCACCGGCTGCTCGCCGGTGGAGCGGGGCGGGCGGCCGGCGATGAGATCGCGCACCTGCGGCGCCGTGAGCCCGCGCAGCAGGCGCCCGTTCTGCGCCACCGACACCTGCGCCGTCTCCTCCGACACCACCAGCACCAGCGCGTCGGTCTCCTCGCTCAGCCCGAGCGCGGCGCGGTGTCGCGTGCCGAGCGTGCGGTCTTCCATGGGCGCCTGCGACAGCGGGAGGATGCACCCGGCCCCGATGATCGTGTCACGCCGGATGATCACCGCGCCGTCGTGCAGCGGCGAGTACGGGGTGAAGATCGTCGCCAGCAGGTCGGCGGAGACCTTCGCCTGCATCTCCGTCCCCGAGGCCACGTAGTCGCCGAGCGCCACCTCGCGCTCGAGCGCGATGATGCACCCGATCCCCGAGCGGCTCAGCCGCTCCACCGCATCGGCGATCTCCTCGGCCACCTCGCTCGCTTCCATGGGGCGGAAGAAGCGCGACATCGGCGACTGCCCCAGCCGGGCGAGCGCCGCGCGCAGCTCCGGCTGGAAGATCACCAGCGCGGCGAACGCCCCGTACGTGAAGAGGAAGCTGAGGATGTACGTGATCATGGTGAACTTGAACAGGAACGCGAGTGCGTAGGTGAGCACCAGCACCACGATCCCGATCAGCATCTGCACCGCGCGCGTGCCGTGGATGAGCAGCAGCAGTCGGTAGATGCCGTACGCCACGAGCGCGATCTCCACCGCGTCGCGCCACCCGAAGGTCAGAAATCGGAACTGGTCCAGCATGCTCACGCCGCTCCTCGGCTGCGCACGATCCCCCATGCCACATCCAGCGCGCGCCGCGATGCGCGCACGTCGTGTACCCGAAAGATGCGCGCGCCGAGCGAGAGCGCCATGACGTTCGCGCCCACCGTCCCGTCCACCCGCTGCGCCGGCTCCGCGACCCCGCTCAGCTCCCCCACGAACCGCTTGCGCGACACCCCCACCACCACCGGGTAGCCGAGCGCCACGATCCGGTCGAGCGCGCCGAGCACCGCCAGCGAATGCTCGCTCCGCTTGGCGAACCCCACCCCCGGATCGATGGCGATGCGCTCGTGCGCCACCCCTATGCGCTCCGCGCGGAGCGCGCTCTCGCGCAGCTCGGCCGCGATCTCTCCCACCGGGTCCGCCCCGTAGGTGGCGTGCTGGTAGGTGCCCATCTCGCTCACCGTGCCGCGCGAGTGCATGAGCACCACGCCAGCGCCCCGCTCCGCGCACACCTCGCCCATCGCCGGATCGATGCGGAAAGCGGACACGTCGTTGATGATCTCCGCCCCTTCGCCGAGCGCGGCCGCGGCCACCTCGCTCTTCACCGTGTCCACCGACACGGGGACGTCGGGCAGCCGCTCGCGGATCGCGCGGACCACCGGGAGCACGCGCCGGATCTCCTCATCCACGGTCACCGGCACCGCGCCCTGCGGGCGCGTGGACTCCCCCCCGACATCGAGGAGGTCCGCCCCCTCCTCCACCAGGCGCACCGCGTGCTCCACCGCCGCATCGGCCAGAAAAAACGCACCCCCGTCGCTGAAGCTGTCGGGGGTCACGTTCACGATCCCCATCACGTACGGGCGATCGAGAATGAGGGTGCGGGTTTTCAGGTGCCAGGCGGGCATGGGGACGAATGAGGGGATCGCCGCTGAAGGCCGAGACACAGTGCGCCGGCGAGTCGATCCACCGGCGCACTGGCTCACTTGGTCATTTGCTCGCAGTCCGGGGCCGCGGATGCGCGGCGCGCGTCATGCGGGCGCCACCTCCGGTCCGCCGAGCAGCGGCGGCTTGGCGGGCTTGGGCTGCGGCACCGCCGTCGGCGCGTGCGGCGGCGCGCTCGGCGCCGTCGGCGCCTTGCGCGGGGGAAGCTTCTCGCCGCGAACCAGGATGTCGATGTCCTCGGCCGTCAGCGTCTCGCGCTCCAGCAGCGCCGCCGCGATCGCGTCGAGCAGCGCCCGATGATCGGTGAGCGTCTGCTTCGCCCTGCTGTACGAGTCGTTGAGCAGGCGCGCGACCTCCGCGTCCACGAGCTGCGCGGTCTTCTCCGACACCTCGCGCCGGTGCGACAGCTCGCGCCCGAGGAACACCTCCTGCTCGTTGTCTCCCACGAGCACCGGACCGATCGCGTCCGAGAGCCCCCACTGCGACACGTAGCGGCGCGCCAGCGAGGTGGCCTTCTGGATGTCGTTCGCCGCCCCCGTGGTCACCTTGTCGTGCCCGAAGATCAGCTCCTCCGCCACGCGACCGCCGTAGGTCATCACGAGCATCGCCTCGAGCTGGAGGCGGGTGACGGAATAGCGGTCCTCCGCGGGGAGGGTGAAAGCGAGCCCGAGCGCGCGCCCGCGCGGCACGATCGTCACCTTGTGCAGCGGATCGCACCCCGGCGTCTTGATGGCGCACACCGCGTGGCCCGCCTCGTGGTACGCCGTGTTCCGCTTCTCCTCCTCCTTCATCACCATCGACTTCCGCTCGGCGCCGAGCATCACCTTGTCCTTCGCCTCCTCGAGGTCGAGGAGGTAGACGCGGTCGTGATTGCGCCGCGCGGCGAGGAGCGCCGCCTCGTTCACCAGGTTCGCCAGGTCGGCACCCGACATCCCCGGCGTGCCGCGCGCGATCACGCTCACGTCCACGTCATCGCTCACCGGCACGCGGCGCAGGTGCACGCGCAGGATCTCCTCCCGGCCGCGCAGGTCGGGGAGGTCCACCACCACCTGCCGGTCGAACCGGCCGGGGCGCAGCAGCGCGGGATCGAGCACGTCGGGACGGTTGGTCGCGGCGATGAGGATCACCCCCTCGTTCGACTCGAAGCCGTCCATCTCCAC
>CAMLEQ010000417.1 GCA_946479015.1 uncultured Gemmatimonadota bacterium
GGATTCGTCCAGTCGGCGAGCGCGATCCCCCAGTGCGCCATCGCGCACGTCGAGTCGTCGCTCGCCACGCGCTCGAAGGCGCGGATGGCGGCGCCGAACTCGAACGAGTGGAGGAGCGCCACCGCGCGATCCATCCGCGATGTCACCGCCGGGTGACACGACGTGACGAAGTGCACCGTGCCGAGGGAGTCGTGCACGCCGGCGGGGTGATGCTCCTGCGCCGGGAGGGGAGATGCGAGCACGGCGGCGACGAGGATCGCGAGAGCGACAGCGCGGGCGATGGCGGGCATGAGTCGCCTCCTTCGGAAGCGGCATCATGTGATGTGCGGCTCGCACCGTCCAGCGCGGCGCCGCGGCCGCCGCGTGGATGCTACGGCGAAGCGCAGAGCCTGCCCGGTGAGAGGTGAAGGTGTGGCGACGACGACGAGCGCGGCCGCCACCACCGCGCACAACCGACGCAGCCCGGCATCGCCCACCGCGATGCGACCTACTATGTTGTGGCGAGTCAGCCGATCGGAGCTGCGCATGCCGACGTCCGACCTCCTCCCCCGACTACAGGCCGCCGTCGGCGATGCCTACGTGGTCGAGCGCGAGCTGGCACCCGGGGGGATGAGCCGGCTCGTCCTCGCCACCGAGCGCGCGCTGGACCGGCAGGTGGTCATCAAGCTGCTCCCCCCCGAGCTCGCCAACGAGAATACCGCGCAGCGCTTCCAGCGCGAGATGCTCATCACGGCGAGCCTCCAGCACACGCACATCCTCCCCGTGCTCTCGGCCGGCGTGCAGGGAGAGCTGCTGTACTACGTCACCCCCTTCGTCGCCGGCGAGACGCTGCGGCACCGGCTGGCGAGCGGTGGAGCGCTCGCCATCGACGAGACCGTGCGCCTCCTGCGCGAGGTGGCGGATGCGCTCGCGTTCGCGCACGAGCGCGGCGTGGTGCACCGCGACCTCAAGCCCGAGAACATCCTGCTCCAGCACGGGCACGCGATCCTCGCCGACTTCGGCATCGCGCGCGCGCTGGAGCGCGCGACCCGCGTCGCCACGGACGAGCGCCTCACCGCCACGGGGCTGGGGCTCGGCACACCGGGGTACATGGCGCCGGAGCAGCTCGCCGCCGAGCCCGATGTGGACGCGCGCGCCGACATCTACGCGGTGGGCGCGATCGCGTACGAGATGCTGGCGGGACACCCGCCCTTTCCCGGCCGCTCTCCCGCGCTGCTCCTCGTCGCCCACCTCACGGAAGCGCCGGAGCCAGTCACCACGTGCCGCGCCGACGTACCGGCTCGGCTCGCGCTGCTCGTGATGCGCTGCCTCGAGAAGGATCCCGCGAGCCGGTGGCAGACCGCAGCGGAGCTGATGGGCGAGCTGGAGGAGCGCGTTCTGCTCGCGGACGCGCTCAGCCGCGCGCCGAGCGATGCCGAACGCCCCCCGGCTACCGCCGAGCCAGCGGGTACGCCCACCGTGGCCGACCCGCTGCGAGCGGGTCTCCAGGCGTTCGAGCGATGCGAGTGGAGCGAGGCGTACGCCGCGCTCGCAAACGCGAACACCCGTGGCGAGCTCTCACCGCCGCACCTCGAGCGTCTCGCCGAGGCCGCGTGGTGGGTGGGGCGCGGCGACGATTGCATCACCACGCGGGAGCTGGCGTACGAGAGATACCTCGAGAGCGGGGATCCGCGTCGCGCGGCGGCCGTCGCCCTCGCCGTGGCCGAGGATCACTTCCACAAGCTCGCGCGCTCCGTGGCGCAGGCGTGGCTCCAGCGCGCCGAGCGCCACCTGCGCGAGCTGCCCGAGTCCATAGAGCATGGATGGCTCGCGCGCACCAACGCGATGCTCGCCTTCGAGGACGGGCGGGACCTCGGCCGCGCCGGCGCGCTGGCGGAGGAGGCGTTCGAGATCGCCCGCCGCATGAACGATCGCGACCTCCAGACGCTGGCGCTCCAGGACCGCGGTCGCATTCTCGTTGCGCAGGGGCGGCTGGCCGAGGGGATGGCGCTCATCGATGAGGCGATGGTCGCGGCGACGAGCGGGCAGCTCGGCCCGCGCACCACTGGCCGCACCTACTGCAACATGATGAGCACGTGCGGGAAGCTGGCCGACTACCGGCGCGCGGGGGAGTGGAGCGAGGAGGCGCGCCGCTGGAGCACGCGTCACACCGAGTCCGGCTTCCCCGGCATCTGCCGCGTGCATCGCGCCGAGCTGTTGCGACTGCGCGGCGCGTGGCCCGAGGCCGAGCTGGAAGCGCGCCGCGCCTCGACGGAGCTCGAGCACTTTCTCGACGACATCGCCGCCGAGGCCTACTACGAGCTCGGCGAGATCCGCCTGCGCATGGGCGATCTGGAAGCGGCCGATGCCCTGTTCCGCCGCGCCCACGGGCTCGGGCGCGATCCCCTCCCCGGTCTCGCCTTGCTGCGTCTCGCGCAGGACCGCATCGAGAGCGCGCGAGCGCTGCTCGAGCGCGCGCTCTCCGACACCGTGCTCACCCCCCTGGATCGCACACGCCTTCTCCCCGCGCGGGCGGAAGTCGCATTGGCTGCCGGCGCGCTCGAGACCGCGCGCGCTGCGGCCGAGGAGCTCGGGACCATCGCGACCGTGTACGCGACGCCTGCCCTCGCCGCCGGAGCGGCGTTCGCGCGCGGGCTGATGGAGCTCGGGGAGGGAAACCCCGCCGACGCCGCCGCCAGCCTGCGCCGCGCGTGGAAGCTGTGGAAGGAGAGCGATCTGCCGTACGAGGCCGCGCGTGCGCGAGTGTATCTCGGACAGGCGTACCTCGCTCTGGGCAATGGGGAGGATGCGGAGCTCGAGCTCCAGGCGGCGGCGGCGACCTTCGCGCGCCTCGGTGCGGCGATGGACGCGCGCCGGACCGCCGCCCTGCTCGAGCGTTAGCGCTGGCCGATCTGGCGCCGGCTGATCATCCGCCGTTCACGCCAGATCGCGTTCAGCGCGCTCCGACCACCGCCGGCCGCCGGATCCCGTCGCCGCGCGCGAAGAATCCGGGCAGCGATACCGGCGCCGTGCCCGTGATCGGCGCGAGCCCGAGCACCGCGCGCGCGGCCGCGCGCTCCAGCACGTCGGCGACGCCGTACGTCACCATGTACGTGCCCACGCTCGGGAACTCGCGGATCAGATACGGATTCCCGAACGACACCACCATCACGTGCTCGCGTGTGGCGAGCGAGTCGATCCAGCTCGCGACCGGGGTGGGGATCGCGACCCGTCCCTCCCCCTCGATGCGCCGCACGTAGGTGGCGACGATCACCCGGTCCGCGCCCTGCACAGCGGCGGCGATCGAGTCGAGCGTGGCCCGCGGTGTGTCAGGCCCGATCTCGAAGGTCGGAGAACCCGGCGCGGCCTGGAGCAGCTCGGCGGCGAACGTGCGTCCCGCCCGCAGCTCCGATCTGGGCGCGTACTGCACCAGCACCGTGCGCCCCGCCGTCGCCGGCATGGGCACCAGATTCCCCTGATCGCGCAGCAGCGTGACCGCGCGCGCGGCGATCTCCTCGGCGAGCGCGCGGTGCTCCGGCGCGCCCACCACGTCGCGCAGCGTGTCGAGCGGGACGAACCGGTGGAAGGCGACGCCCGTGCGCGCCTTCAGCTCGAGCACGCGCCGCACCGACGAGTCGATGCGCGCGCGCGAGATCTCGCCGCGCTCCACCGCGGCGACCAC
>CAMLEQ010000418.1 GCA_946479015.1 uncultured Gemmatimonadota bacterium
CCCCCCCCCCCACTCCCCTCCCCTCCCCCCCCCCCCACACCGTTTTGAGGGTCGTCTAGCAACGAGGTCCCAGAACCTCCCCACACCCCTCCCCAGATGACCCGTTCCGACCCTGCTCTCGCCCCGACGCTCCGCGCCGCCGCGCCGTGGATCGCCGCCGTCCTCGTGCTCACCGTGCTGGGGATCACGCGCGGGGGAGCCGCGCCGGTGGGAGTGTTCTACGACGACGCCATCTACGTCGACCTCGCGCGCTCGATCGCCGGCGGGCACGGGTACCGGCATCTCGCCCTCCCCGGCGCGCCGGTGGGGGTCCACTATCCGCCGCTCTACCCGATGTGGCTCGCCGCGTGGTCCGTGCTCCTGCCGCCCGTGCGCGGGTGGAGCGCGGTGGCGTGGCTGAAGCTCGGCAACGCGCTCCTCGCCGCCGCATCCGTGATCGTCTGGGCGCGGTGGGGGGCGCGCCGCCTCGGCGTGCGCGTCGAGGTCGCCGCCATCTGCGCGGCCGCGAGCGTGCTCCTCGTGCCGGCGCGCGCGGTCACCAGCACGCTGTACTCCGAGCCGCTCGCCTGGCTCCTCCTCGGCGGCGCGCTGCTCGCCGTGGATGGCGCGCTCGCGCCCGCCGCGGAGGACCCGCGCCCGGACGGCGATGAATCGGCGGCGTCCCCGGCGGGGCACCGTCGCGCGGTGACCGCCTGTGCGCTCGCCGGCCTCCTCCCAATGGTCCGCGTGATCCTCCTCCCTTTCGCGCTCGCGACCGCGTGGGCGGCCGCGCGCCACACGAGGTTCGGCGCCGGGCGTCGCGCGGCGCTCGTCGTGCTCGCGCTCGCCCCCACGGCCGGGTGGATGCTCTGGACCGCGCGACACGGGAGCGGCATCCCCGACGCATGGCGGAGCAACTACGGGACGTACACCGGGATGTGGCTCGCCAGCCTGCACGGGATCGGCGACCTCGTCCGGCTCGCGGCGGGACAGGCATCAGCGATCTGGCGGACCGCGCGCGTGATGTGGAGCGCGCCGGGCGCGGTCGTGGCACTCGTCGCGTGCGCGGCGGGGCTCTTCGTCGCGCTTCGCGGCAGCCGCATCGCGGTGCTCGGCACGCTCGGCTACCTGGCGATCGTGCTCGCGTGGCCGGTGACGCCGTCGCGCTTTCTCTGGGGGGTGCTCCCCCTCATCACGCTGCTCGGCTCCGCCGGGGTGGCGTGGGCGTGGCGTGCCGCGCCGCGGCGCGCCGTGGCATGGGGGGCGGTCGCGCTGTCGCTCCTCCCCGTGGGCGCGTGCACGCGCATCACGGTGCATGGCTACCGGAACGACGGGTGGCTCGTCCCGCAGTGGAAAGTGGCGAAGCGGTACGCGCCGCTCGTGCGCTGGGCGCGCACGCTCCCGCCGAACGCGGTCGTGGTCACCGAGGACGACCCGCTGCTCGCCGCCGCCACCGGGCGGCACACCGCGCCGCTGATCCCGCCGGAGCTCGTCGCCCTCGTGGACTCCTCACGCGCGCGGTCGGATCGGGATCGGGTGGCACGGAGCGCGTGCGCGGCCGGCGCCGGATGGATCGCCGTCCCCGACGCGGGCGACATCGCCTGGCGAGCGGTGCGCGCGCTCGTGGAGGCGCCGCCCGCCGGGCTCCGGTTCGGCTCTCCCGTGCAGGTCGGCCCGATCGGGGCCGCCATCCCCTTCGCGTGCGCCGGCGGGGAACGGGCGGCGGAGCGGGCGCCGGAGCCGGCACCGGAGCCGCTCGAGACGCCGTCGGCGCCCGAGGCGGCACCGGTACTCGATGGCGCGGACGCGGCCGCCGCCGCGCCCGCTTCGCGCGCCCCACACCGCTCCCCGCGCGAGGCATCGCGGAGTTAACTTTCCGGCATGCCACAGCCCATCTATCTCGATCACGCGGCCACCACGCCCGTGCGGCCGGAGGTGTTGCAGGCGATGGAGCCGTTCTACGGCTCCCGCTTCGGGAATCCCTCCAGCACGCACCGGTGGGGACGCGAGGCGCGCGCGGCGCTCGACGAGGCGCGCGAACGCGTGGCCCGATGTCTCGGCGCCTCCCCGGACGAGATCTGTTTCACCTCCGGCGGCACCGAGGGGGACAACTTCGCCATCCTCGGCACCTTCCACGCCCTGCGCGATCGCGGGCGGCGCGCCGTGGTCACCACGCCGATCGAGCACAAGGCCATCCTGGCCGCCGTGCATCACGCGGCGCACGAGGGTGCGGAGGAGCGCATCCTCGCCGTGGACCGGGACGGCCTCGTCGACCGCGCCTCGTTCGATGCGCTGGTCCGCGACGACGTCGCCGTGTGCTCGGTGATGTGGGTGAACAACGAGATCGGCGTGATGCAGCCGGTGCCGGAGCTCGCCGCCACGGCGAAGGGGCGCGGCGTGGTGTTCCACACGGATGCCGTGCAGGCGTTCGGCAAGGTGGCGATCGACGCCGGCTCGACGCCGTTCGACATCCTCACCCTCTCCGGGCACAAGATCGGCGCGCCGAAGGGGATTGGCGCGATGTACGTGCGGCGCGGCACGCCGTGCGAGCCGCTCCTGCACGGCGGCTCGCAGAACCGCGGCCTGCGCCCCGGCACCGAGAACGTGGCCGCCGCCGTGGGGCTCGCGCGCGCGGCGGAGCTGGCGGTGGAGGAGCGCGAGACCGAGATGCGCCGGCTGGGTGAGCTGCGCGACCGGCTCGAGGCGGCGCTGCTGGAGCGCATCCCCGATGCCGTGGTGCACGCGCGCGGCGCGCCGCGGGCGCCGCACGTGCTGAACATCTCCGTCCCCGGCACCGACAGCGAGTCGCTGCTCATGGCGCTCGACCTCGCCGGCGTGGCGTGCTCCTCCGGCTCCGCGTGCCAGAGCGGGAACGTGGACCCCTCGCACGTGCTCACGGCGATCGGCGTCCCGCACCAGCTCGCGGTGGCCGCCGTGCGCATGAGCCTCGGCTCGCTCACCACCCCCGACAGCGTGGAGCGCGTGGCGGAGCTCTTCCCCGCCCTGATCACGAAGGCGCGCCGGCTCGCGGCCGCGGCGAGCTGAGTCCCGTGCGGCGCCGGGTGCTCGTCGCCATGTCCGGCGGCGTCGACTCCTCCGTCGCCGCGGCCACGCTCGTGGAGCGCGGCTACGACGTGATCGGCGCCACGATGAAGCTGTTCTGCTACGGCGACGAGGTGCCCGACCGTCCGTGCTGCTCGCTCGACTCGATCGATGACGCGCGACGCGTCTGCGAGCGTATCGGCGTGCCGCACTACGTGCTCAACCTGGAGAGCGCGTTCGGGCGCGATGTGATCGACGACTTCGTGCACGAGTACGCCGCCGGGCGCACGCCGATCCCCTGCGTGCGCTGCAACACCTTCACGAAGTTCCGCGACCTGCTGCGCAAGGCGGACGCGCTCGAGTGCGAGTTCATCGCCACCGGGCATTACGCGCGCGTGGTGAACGGCGAGCTGCACCGCGGCAGCGACCCCGCCAAGGACCAGAGCTACTTCCTGTGGGGGATCGGCCGCGAGGTGGTGCGGCGGATGCTCCTCCCGGTGGGAGAGCTCACCAAGCCCGAGACGCGACGGCTGGCACGCGCGATGGGTCTCCCCGCGGTGGCGGAGAAGCCCGAGAGCCAGGACATCTGCTTCGTGCCCGACGGCGACCACACGAAGGTGCTCGCGC
>CAMLEQ010000419.1 GCA_946479015.1 uncultured Gemmatimonadota bacterium
GTTCCCGCCCCCTGGCGGCGCCACCCCGTTGGCGCGCGGGGCCCCACCACTATCTCTTGCGCGCCCCCGTCGCCAATCGGCCGTGCCCGGTGTCGTCAGGCGCGGCGCACGGCCCGCACGCGCGAGTCCGACGCATCGCCGAGGCGAAGCGGCGGACGTCCCGGCTCCTCCACCCTCGGCGCCTCCGCGGCGCGGCGGCGGTACGGCACGAGATCCTCTCCCAGCAGCACGAGCGCCCGGGTGACCACCGTGCTCGCCAGCGGCTCGGGGATCCCCATCACGCGCACGTACGTCTCGATCGCGCGGTCGAAGGGGAGGTCCTCGGCGAGGGTGTCCACGAACATCAGGGCGTTGTCCACGTGCGCGCGCACGATGGACTCCTCGGCGCGCGCCTGCGCCAGGCGCAGTCGCTTGTCGGCCGACGGGGTCAGCCGACGCGAGAATATCCGTTCAGGGAACAGCTTGCCCCACATGTGTGCTCCGTCGATGGAGTGAGCCGGCTGCCGGAACAGAGGCGGCGGCGGCGCCGCGGGCGATACGAAAAGCAGAGTTCGTACCAACGGCCGCGGCGCTACAATCAGGACGACGGAATGCCCGAATCGGATTCAACTCGTTCACCTCAGGGCATTCTGACCGGACCGGGGCGCGACACAGCGACCGGAATCGCCCACCGCCGGTGAGAACCGGCTCAGCCCTCGCGCAGTTCCCGACGCAGGTCGACGATGGCGGTGAGGAAGATGAGCGTCACGATCGTGGCGGAGATGAGACACCACATGCAGTACGCGTGGATGACGTAGCGCTCCAGGTACGTGAGCCACATGGAGAAGCAGAAGTTCCAGGTGGCGAGCACCGCGATCGCCCAGGCGATCGCGCGTGAGGGGCGTTGGGCGCCGATCAGGGCGAGGAGGAGGACGACGAGGTAGCTGGCGAGCCCCCACGCGGCCACCGGCAGGCCGAGGAAGATGGCCCACCGGCTGGTGTTCACCGTCTCGCACGAGCCCACCGAGCAGGTGAGCTCGCCGATGACCCCGATCTTGTAGAGCGTGAGGTAGAGCGCCACGAACGTGCCCACCAGCGCCAGGAGCGCGATGAGCATGCGGGGCTTCATCGCTTGGCCGTCGAGGAGTCGGTGGAGGGTGCGGCGGCCGGGGCGCCGGAGGTGACGGGGGCGGCGGGAGCGCCCGCCTGCTTGGCGGCGCTGTCCACGTACGCCTTCATCTCGTCGTACGAGATGGCCCCGGCGATCTGCTTGCCGCCGATGACGAACGTGGGGGTGGACTGCACCTTCCGGCGGATCCCCTCCTCGCGATTGCCGAGGATCTGGGGGATGTGCCGCTGGTCATCCATGCACTTGCTCCACGTGGGCACATCGAGGCCGATCTCCTTCGCGTAGCGCGTGAAGATCGGCACCGGGTCGTCGGTGGCCTCGCCGTTCCAGTCGGGCTGGCCATAGAAGAGCTTGTCGTGCATCTCCCAGAACTTCCCCTGGTCGGCGGCGCACGCGGCGGCGTTGGAGGCCGGCATCGTGTTCTTGTGCTGCGTGAGGGGGAAGTCGAAGAAGCGGTAGCTCGCGAGCCCCGCGTCGACGATGCGCTTGCGGACGTCGGGCTCCGTGATCGTCGCGAACTGCCCGCACGCGGGGCACTCGAAGTCGGCGAACTCGAGGATCTGGACCGGCGCGTTGGGGTTGCCGAGCAGATGCCCCTCGGCCTTGGCCGGCGTCACCGCGACGTCGATCGCGCGGTGAGCGCGCGACGCGTGCGAGGCGGTGCGGGCGATGAGGGCGACGCCGATGATGGCGATGACGCCCAGGGCAATGTAGAAGGTCCGGGTGGAGCTCGCGCGCTGTTGCTGCTGCTTCACCACGTTGGCTCGTCGTCCTCGTCCGTGCTCCACTCGGTTCTTTCCCATTGGCTCTCGATTCGCTTCTTCGCGTCCTCGACGATGCGGCGGCTCTCCGCGATCTCGGGGGTGTCGTAGGTGGCTCGTACCTCGTAATGGAACAACTCGCTGCGGATGTCGCCGATGAGCCGCATCAGCTCACCCGCGTGGCGCAGCAGCTCTCCGCGCCCATCGAGCTCGGCGATGCGCGCGGCGAGCGCCCGCAGCAGCGCCTCCAGATTGCGCGCTCTCCCCTCGTCGTACGTCTGATCCTGCTCCGACATGACGTTGAAAACTACCGGGGGCGCAACGATCCGCAAGCAACGCCGGCGCTTGACCGGCGGGCGCCGACGAGCGAGCATCATCGCGGCGCGCGGCGCACCACGTCCGGCGCGCCACCAGTCCGCGCATCACCCCCGGAGAGCACCATCGACGCCGACCTGCTGCGCGTCCCCATCGGCCCGGGCTCCATCCACGTGGAGCGTTACGGGCATGGCGGGCGCGCCATCCTGCTGATCCACGGTTTCGCCACCTCGAGCTTCCTCTGGCGCGCGGTCGCCCCCGCGATCGCGGAGGGGGGGCACACCGTGTACGCGGTGGACCTGCTCGGCTACGGAGAGTCGGACCGCCCCCTGGAAGCCGACTACTCGATCACCGCGCAGACGGAGTACCTCGATCGCGCCATGGCGGCGATGCGCGTCCCCGGCGCCACGATCGTGGGACTCGGGATCGGGGGCGGGATCGCGCAGCGACTGGCCGTGCTGCGCCCCGAACGAGTAGAAGGTCTCGTGCTCGTGAACAGCGTGGCGTTCGACGAGTGCCCTGGTCGCGACGTGCGCTCGGTGCAGCTCGGAACGGCGCGCTTCGCGATCCGCGTGTCGCACGGGGTGCTGGGGGCGGCGCCGCTGCTCCGGCGCGTGCTCGAGGGGAGCGTGGCGGCCCCGGAGGCGATGCCGGCGCGGCTCGTGGCACGCTATCTGGCGCCATTCGTGGGCACCGAAGGGGTGACGCACCTGCTGACGCTCGCGCGGGCGCTGCGGACGGACGAGGTGGAGGAGCTGGATCTGTCCAGCGTTCGCGTGCCGTCGCTCGTAGTATGGGGCGAGGAGGAGCGGTGGCTCGACAGTGGTCTCGCGGAGCGGCTCCGGAGCGCGATTCCAGGGAGCGTGCTCCTGCGATTGCCCGGCGTGGGGCGGCTGGTGCCGGAGGAAGCCCCGGAGGCGCTGAGCCGGGCGGTGCTCGATCTCATCGAGCGCGAATCTCCCAGGTGAGCGGTGCGCCTGGAATGGACAATGCACCCTTCGGGACCTTCAATCCGCCCCCCGGATCCGTTATATTGATAGGACTCTAGCCCACATGGATTTGCATGGCCAAAAATAGAAATCGTCGCAGGGAAGTCGCGCCGCCGACGCCCTTCGAGCAGGCGCGCGACGAACTGTTTCAGCATATCATCCGCTGTGGCGTGCTGCAGGCCGCCCCGGAGCACCAGTTGGAGTGGTTCGACGACACGATGGCGTACCTCGAGGACCGCTATCCGGAGCTCGAGGAGAAGCAGCTCGGCGAGCTGAAGACGCTCGGCATCCGCTTCTGTCAGCCACCGAAGTCGAAGACGGGAAGCGAGAGCACCGTCGACGCCGCCTCCGCGGCGTGAAGGCACGGCGACACTGGTTGGTGAACGCGGTCGCCCCCGCTGATCCGCGGGGGCGTCGGCGTTTTCGGGGGGGTGGGGGGGTGGGGGGGGGGCGG
>CAMLEQ010000420.1 GCA_946479015.1 uncultured Gemmatimonadota bacterium
CGCTTCATGGCCGACGCGGCGCACGAGCTGCGCACGCCGCTCACGGTGCTGCGGAGCCGCGCCGAGGTGGCGCTGCAGCAGTCGCGCGAGCCGGAGGCGTACGTGTCGGCGCTGCGCGGCATCGAGGCCGAGAGCCAGCGGCTCGGGCGCATCGTGGAAGACCTGCTCACGCTGGCGCGCGCCGACACGGGCGAGCTGCCGATCGAGCGGACGCGCGTGTACCTGGACGATGTGGCCATCGATGCCGCGGGCGCGGCGCGCGTCGTCGCGGAGGGGAAGGGGGTGGAGGTGGCGGTGACGGAGTTCGAGGAAGCCGAGGTGCTCGGCGATCCCTCGCTGCTGCGCCAGTTGGTGATGATCCTCCTCGACAACGCGGTGAAGTTCACGCCGAGCGGCGGGCGGGTGTGCGTGCGCGTGGGCACCACGGATGGCGTGCCGGCGCTCGCCGTGGAGGATACGGGGGTCGGGATCCCGGCCGAGCAGCTCCCGCACATCTTCGATCGCTTCTATCGCGGCGACCCGGCCCGCAGCCGCTCGCGCGACGGGCAGCTCGCGCGCGACGGCGCCGGGCTCGGCCTCTCGATCGCCCGGTGGATCGCCGCCGCGCACGATGCGGAGATCGTGGTCCGGTCGGAGCCCGGGTCCGGAACGCGCGTCACCGTGCACTTCCCGGCGCCGCCGCAGCCGCTGTAATCGTGCTGACAGGTTCGGTCGCTAGGCTTCACCGCACGGGTCCGTGATTCCAGGAGACATGCTTCGTTTCGTTCCGCTACTGATCGTGCCGATCGCCGTCGCGGCGGCGGGCGCGGGTGCGCAGGACGCGCCCGCGCCGCTGAGCCGGGCGCAGGCCGTGGCCGCCGCGCTCGCGCGCGGCGCGCGGCTCGGCATCGCCCGAGCCGATTCCGCGGCCGCCACCGCGCAGCTCCTCGGCGCCCGCGCGCTGCCGAACCCGACGCTCAGCGCCAGCTACAGCAAGTCGGTGCCGCGGTACCACGTGACGGCGGAGCTGCCGATCGATCTGCCGTGGCTGCGCGGGCCGCGCGTGAGCGCCGCCCGGGCGGGGCAGGAGGCCGCGCGCTACCGCTTCGAGGCCGAGCGCGCGGCGACGGTGCTCGATGCGGACACCACGTACACGCGCGCGCTCGCCGCGCTCGCCCACGCGCGGCTCTCGCGCCGCAACGCCGATGACGCGGACAGCCTGCGCCGCATCGCCATGCGCCGTCGCGATGCCGGCGACGCGAGCGATCTGGACGTGGAGCTCGCGACGGTGAGCGCGGGGCAGCAGGCGAACGCCGCCGCCGCCGACTCGCTCACCTACGTCTCCACGCTGCTCGACCTGCAAGCGGTGATCGGGCTGGCCGCGGACCGCGTGGTGGTGACGCCCATCGACTCGCTCGCGCCCCCGCCCCCGGACAGCACGGCCGCGGCGGCGAGCGGCGACGGCGCGGCGACGGGTGCCGATCCGGTGCCGCTGCAGGTCGCCGCCGCCGAGGCGTCGCTCGCGTCCGCGCGGCTCGCCGCGCAGGCGCAGCACCGCGCCGTGTTCCCCGTGCCGAGCGTGATGTTCGGCTTCGAGGAGGGAGACCCCACCGGCTCCGAGCCCGGCGTCCTCCCGACCTTCGGGATCTCCCTCCCGCTCCCGCTCCTCGACCGCAATCGCGGCGCGATCGCCCAGGCGGAGGCGGAGCGCCAGCGCGCGGAAGCGGAGCTCTCGCTCGCGCGCGTGGAGAGCCGTGCCGCGATCGCCCGCGCCACGCGCGAGCGCGCCATCGCGCTCGCGAAGGTGGCGCGCGACCAGCGACTGGTGGAGAGCGCGGACCGGGTGGCGGCCATGTCGCTCACTGCCTACCGCGAGGGGGCTTCCCCGCTCGGCAACGTGCTCGAGGCGCAGCGCAACGCGCGCGACGTGCTGGCCCAGTACGTGGACGACGTCGCGGATGCGTGGATCGCGACAGCTACTCTTCGCGCGCTCACGCGATTCTCCACCTCACCCTCCACGTCCACGCCATGACCATGCCCCTTCACCGGTCCGTCCGCGCCGCCGCGTGGCGGGCGATGCTCGCGACCCTCCTGGCTGTCGCGGCCTGCGGCAGGGCGAATGGCAGCGACGAGGAGGGGACGTCGGGCGAAGTACAACCCGTGGTCGGCGCGGAGACGGCGCCCGTGGCCACGCGCCCGTTCACCGAGACGGTGTCGGCGATCGGGAGCGTGACGCCGCGCGCGGGGCACTCGGCGGCGCTCTCCGCGCCCGCGCCGACGCGCGTGTCGCGCGTGTACGTGACCGCCGGCGCGCACGTGCGGCGCGGGGAGCCGCTGGTGGCGCTGGAGCAGACCACCTTCCGCGCGTCCGCGCAGAGCGCCGAGGCAGCGCTCCGCGTTGCGGAGCAGGCGTACGAGCGCGCGCAGCGGTTGGAGCGGGAAGGGATCGCGCCCCGCAAGGATGTGGAGCAGGCCGACGCGGAACTGGCGCGCGCCCGCGCCGACGTGGTCGCCGCGCGCCGCGCGGAGGAGCTGTCGGTGCTCCGCTCGCCGATCGACGGCGTGGTCACCCGCATGTCCGCCACGCTCGGCGCCAGCGCCGATCCGAGCCAGACGCTGGTGGAGGTGGCCGATCCGTCGGCGCTCGACGTGCTGCTCCAGGTCACCCCCACCGAGGCGGCGCGGGTGCACCCCGGCGTGCCCGTGGCGCTCAGCGCCGGACAGCGATCCGGCGGCGAGTCGCTCGGCGACGGGCGCGTGGCCGACGTGGCCGGCACCGTGGACTCGGCCACACGCAGCGTGGCCGTGCGGGTGCTCGCCACGCACACCTCGCGCCCGCTCCGCATCGGCGAGACCGTGTTCGGCGCCATCGCCGTGGCCACGCGCCCGAACGCCATCGTCGTCCCCCTCGAGGCGCTGGTGCCCGAGGGAGACGGCTACAAGGTGTTCGTGGTGGACCGCGCCGGGATCGCGCACGCGCGACCCGTGAACGTGGGCGGGCGCGCCGACTCCATCGCCGAGATCACGCGCGGGCTCCGCGCGGGCGAGCGCGTGGTCACGTACGGCGCGTACGGTGTGCAGGACAGCGCGCGCATCGTCCCCGCCAGACACGCGCCGGGCGCGGACACCACCGCGGGCGGCGACACGATGGGCGGGAAGCCGTGACGGACATCCAGTACGCGGAGGTGGAGGCGCCGCGCCGCTCCTCCCTGTTCACCCTGCTCGCCGAGCAGCGCCGGTTCGTGTACCTCGTGGTGGTGCTGCTGAGCGCCGCCGGCGTGTGGGCCGCGCTCCGCCTCCCGTCCGCCATCTATCCCGAGCTCGCGTTCTCGCGCATCACCATCGTCGCCGAGGGCTCGGCGCTCGGCGCCCGGCAGGTGCTGTTCACCATCACGCGCCCCATCGAGGAGGCGGTGAGCGTGGTGCCCGGCGTCACGCGCGTGCAGTCGCGCTCCATCCGCGGCGGGAGCGAGACGAACGTCACGTTCGCCGAGAACACCGACATGATGTTCGCGCTCCAGCAGGTGCAGGCGCGCGTGAACCAGGCGCGCGCGCAGCTCCCGCCGGGGCTGGACATCCAGGTGGAGCGGCTCACGCCGTCGCTCTTCCCCATCCTGTCGTACAACCTGGAGGG
>CAMLEQ010000421.1 GCA_946479015.1 uncultured Gemmatimonadota bacterium
CCGAAGACGCGGCAGACGGAGGAGTTCCGCCGCGACGAGCACATGCGCCCGGACACCACCCTCGAGGGGCTCGCGAAGCTCAAGCCCGTGTTCAAGGCGGACGGCGTGGTCACGGCGGGGAACGCGTCGGGGATCGGCGACGGCGCCGGCGCGCTCGTGATCGCCAGCGAGGACTGGGCGAGGACGAAGGGTGCGCGACCGCTCGCGCGCCTGGTGTCGTGGGGGGTGGCCGGCGTGGATCCCACGGTGATGGGGATCGGCCCCGTTCCCGCCGCCCGGATCGCGCTGCGGCGGGCGGGGATGACGCTCGACGACATGGACCTCATCGAGGTGAACGAGGCGTTCGCCCCGCAGGTGTGCGCCGTCGAGCGGGAGCTGAAGATCCCGCGCGAGAAGCTCAACGTGCACGGCGGAGCGATCGCACTGAGCCATCCGCTGGCGGCGTCCGGCGCGCGCATCACGGCGCACCTCATCCATGCGCTGCGGGCGGGCGGGAAGCGCTTCGGGCTGGGCTCCGCCTGCATCGGCGGCGGACAAGGGATGGCCGTCATCGTCGAAGCGCTCGCCTGACGCGACGGCGAGCGCATCCAGCGGCACGGATCGCGCTCTGCCCCGAGGAGATCCCCATCAGGAGCCGCATGCGCATGCATCCGACCCGACCGATCGCGAGATGCCTCGCCGCCCTCACCCTCGGCGCCACCATCGCCGGTTGCGCGACGGGGGGCACGGCCGCGCCGGCGGCGGCACCACAGGCGAGCACCGCCGCTCCCCAGGCCACCTGGCCGGTGCGGACGCGCTACCACGTCGACCTCTGGCTGCACGGCTACGCCATGCTGCAGCAGGACACGACGCTGGTGCCCTACTTCAAGCGCGGGTACCACGACCAGCTCGCCGCGCTGAAGAAGCGCGCGAACGTGTTCACGCAGCTCGATGCGAACCGCGAGCAGCTCCGGCGCCGGCTCGCCGCGAATCCCGGGCTCGTGGGCGGCCAGTTCCTCCCGCTGTACTTCGGGTCGTGGGAGGACATGCAGAAGGGGATCGACATCTTCCTGCGCGCGGAGGGGGACCCGCGGCGCGCCAGCGACCAGGAGACGCAGCAGATGATCGCCACCTTCGCCGCCTCCTTCCCGAGCGGCGCGGACCGCGACTGGCTGCGGCTGTTCGAGCAGGGCGTCGCCGACGAGAGCCAGCGGTTCTACCAGAGCTACTGGAACCAGCAGCAGCGGGAGCGGAGCGCCACGCTCGGCGCGGTCGACTCGCTGTGGACGCGCGTCTACCTCCCGAAGTTCCAGGGCTTCCTCAACAACACGCAGCAGGCGGGGGGCGAGCTGCTGCTGTCGCTCCCGCTCGATGGCGAGGGGCGGACGATCGCGAACGGCGGCCGGTCGAACCTGGTCGCCGTGACCTTCCCCGATGCGGCGGCGAGCGCGCTGGACGCGGTGTACGTGTTCGCGCACGAGGCGATGGGGACGATCGCCAACCAGGCGGTGAGCGACAACACCACGCCGGCGGAGAAGCGGACCGGGGTGGCCGACCGGTACACGAGCGCCGCCGCCGTGCGCGGCGGCGCGCTCCTCGTCCAGCGTGTGGCGCCGGAGCTCCTCGTCGGCTACGAGCGCTATTACCTGCGCTCGGCGAACGTGGCGGGAAGCGGAGATCCGGCGCAGATGCTCGCGCGCGCCTTCCCGCTCCCCCAACCCATTCTGGACGGGATGCGCCGCCAGCTCGACGTGGTGATGGGCGGCATCTGAGCGATCATGACGGACGGCGACAACCTCCCCACGCGTCCTCCGCGGCTCGACCGCGCCGCGCTCGAGCGCGTGCTCGCACGCGCCGCCGAGCTGCAGGCCGCCGACGCCGATCCGTCGGATGCGATGCTCAGCGAGGACCAGCTGCTGGACGTGGGGCGCGAGGTCGGGCTCTCGCCGCAGCACGTGCGTCAGGCACTCGCCGAGGAGCGCACGCGGAGTCTCGTCCCCGAGGAGCGCGGCGGGATGGCGCGGCTGTTCGGCACGGCGCGGGTGTACGCCAGCCGCACCGTGCGCGCGACCCCCGAGGCGGTGTTCGCGTCGCTCGACGCGTGGATGCAGCGCGAGGAGACGCTGATCGTGAAGCGCCGCTTCCCGGATCGGATGCTGTGGGAGCCGCGCGCGGACTTCGTCACGCACTTCCGGCGGGCGCTCAACGTGGGCGGGCACGGCTACCACCTGTCGCGGACGCACGAGGTCGCCGCCACGGTGGTTCCCGTGGATGAAGGGCGGGTGCTCGTCCGGTTGGAGGCGGACCTCTCCAACATCCGCCTGCAGCGGGTGGCCACCGGCGGGGCGCTGACGGGGAGCGGCGCGCTCGGCGCGGCCACGCTCATCGCCCTGGGCTTCTTCCCCGTGGTGGCGATCGCCGCGGCGGGAGTGGCGGCGGTCGGCGGATGGGTCGTGTCGCGCAGCCACGCGCCGATGGTCGCCAGGGCACAGCTCGCGCTCGAGCAGCTCCTCGATCGGCTGGAGCGGGGGGAGCTCCCCCGCCCCTCCCTCCTTGCGGCGCTCGGCGCGACGACGAGAATGGTGAAATAACCTCCGGTCCACCGGGAAGAGAGGATCATGACCGACATCGCCAAGGTAGGAGTGCTCGGGGCGGGACTCATGGGCTCCGGGATCGCGCAGGTGTGCGCGCAGAGCGGGTTCGAGACGACGGTGCGCGAGATCTCCGACACGTTCTGCCAGAAGGGGAAGGCGAGCATCGAGAAGTCGTTCAACCGCGCCATCGAGAAGAGCAAGGGGAAGGTCACCGAGAGCGACCGGGACGCGGCGATGGCCCGGCTCTCCTTCACCACCGACGTCCGCGATCTCGCCGGCTGCGACATCGTGATCGAGGCGGTGGTCGAGGATCTCGAGCTCAAGAACGCCATGTGGAAGGAGCTCGACGCGCTCTGTCCCGCGCACACGATCTTCGCGTCGAACACCTCCAGCCTCACCATCGCCGCGATGGCCGCGGCCACCGCGCGCCCCGACCGGGTGGTGGGGCTCCACTTCTTCAATCCCGTGCCGGTGATGAAGCTGGTGGAGGTGGTGCGCACGGTGACGACGAGTCAGCAGACGTTCGACCGCGCCTTCGACTTCGCGCGCCAGCTCGGCAAGGAGCCCATCGCCGCGAAGGACAATTCCGGGTTCGTGGTGAACCTCCTGCTCGTCCCCTATCTCATCGACGCGGTGAACGCGCTGGAGCACGGCGTGGCGAGCGTCGAGGACATCGACAAGGGGATGATGCTCGGCACGGGCTACCCGATGGGCCCGTTCACGCTGCTCGACTTCGTCGGCCTCGACACCACGTACAAGATCGCCGAGATCATGTTCGACGAGTACCGCGAGAAGCGCTACGCGCCCCCGCCGCTCCTGAAGCGGATGGTCCTCGCCGGGATGTACGGTCGGAAGTCGGGGAAGGGCTTCTACGACTACTCGGTCGATCCGCCGAGGGTGAACGAGCTGGGGCTGTGACGGAGGCGGAGATAGGACATGGTGGCTAGACCACCATGGAACGCGTGTGGCGTGTAGGAGACTGACGGGGAGAGGAGAGAGGTAGAGCGCGTGTAGGCTCGGCTGTAGGCGGACT
>CAMLEQ010000422.1 GCA_946479015.1 uncultured Gemmatimonadota bacterium
AGCACCGTCCACTGGTTGACGTTGCTCGACAGCATGTTCATGAGCGCCATCGGCGCCGTGCGCACGCGGCTCGCCCAGTGGAACGCGGAGACCTTCTCCGGGAACTCGCTGAGGAAGGGCGCCACCCACTGCACGAACACGAACTGGCTCACGCCGAGCGCCGTGGCCACGGCGAGCATGGAGTTCAGGAACGGGTGCGCCGTGACGTAGATCAGCACTCCTCCGGCCAGGAACAGCCCCGCCGTCGCCACCACGCGCAGGCGGCCGGGGCGCGTGTACGCCCACTGCGTGACCCGCGGCGCGTCCTCGAGCGACTCCGCGCTCTGCGGCGGGAAGCGCCAGAGGATCGCGAGATACGCCACGTACATCGCCACGAGCACCACCGCATCCACGAGATCGATCGAGCCCTTGTACCAGATCCACGTGAAGTAGAGCAGCGGCGGGATCGTGGCGAGCACCTCCACGGAGTGCTCGGCCTCGAGCCGGATCGGCTCCAGCGCCTTCCCCTCGCGCCGGCGGAAGAACGCCGCCACGAAGTAGATCATCGGCCAGCCCAGCCCCACCAGCAGCCGCACGGCGCCGGTGAAGTTCGCGATCGCGAGGTGGGAATGGCACCCCGCCGGCGGCGCGGACACGAAGCACGCGGCGCCGTCGTGTCCCGCCTCCCAGGCGATCACCGCCTCGACGGCGAACTCCGGCAGCGTCTGCACCCACGCCAGGATCGCGAGCGCGAGTCCCTGCGAGATGAGGAACTGCGCCGCCTCCGCGCCCCAGGCCACCAGGAAGGCGCTGAGCAGCATGCTCGGGAAGGTCCAGAGCGCCGACCACGCGGTCGACGCCACGCTGCTCACGGCCCCGATCAGAAGCTTGACTTTCAATGCGGGCCGACCCAATTAAGAGAAATGCCCCCGCGCGCGGGGGCAGTCGGATGGACGCAAGTTAGAGGCGCGGCGCGGTCGACTCAAGGCGGTCACAGGAACCGACGGTCGACCCGCCGCGTTGTTTCGGCGGTCACTCCCGAGCCCCCATGCCACGAGTCACGGTCACCCGACGGCTTCACTTCAACGCGGCCCACCGCCTGCACAATCCGGAACTGTCCGAGGAGGAGAATCGCGACCTGTTCGGCCTGTGCAACAACCCCAACTGGCATGGGCACAACTACCGGCTCGATGTGTCGGTCGACGGCGAGGTCGACCCGCGCTCGGGATACGTGATCGATCTCAAGCGCCTGCGCGACATCGTGGAGGCGCACCTGATCGATCGGATGGATCACCGGAACCTCAACGTGGACGTGGACTTCCTGCGAGGCGTCAACCCGACGGCGGAGAACATCGTCGTCGCGTGCTGGCACGTGCTGGAGCCCGCAGTGCATCCGGGGCGGCTCACGCGGCTCCGACTTTGGGAGACGGACAACAACTATGTCGAGTACGAAGGACGGTGATGGGACACGCCCGACGGCGGCGGAGCTGCGGAACGAGGCGCAGCCGCCGGCGGAGCCGATGCGCGAGCGGCCGCGCGTGCGGGGGGGATCGGTGAGCGAGCCGCGCGCCGACTGGGGACTCGACCTCGACGCGGCGCCGCCGCGGAACCCGGAGTTCGAGGCGCTCGTGCGCCGGCAGCTCGAGCTGCTCGGCGAGGACCCGACGCGCGAGGGGCTGCTGAAGACCCCGCAGCGCGTGGCCAACTCGCTCGCCTGGCTCACCCGCGGCTACGGGATGGACGTCGCCGACGTGGTGGGGGACGCGGTATTCGAGGAGGCGCACCAGAGCATGGTGATGGTGCGCGACATCGAGCTCTACTCGCTGTGCGAGCACCACATGCTCCCCTTCTTCGGCAAGGCGCACATCGCCTACATCCCCGACGGCAAGATCGTGGGGCTGTCGAAGCTCCCGCGCATCGTGGAGGTGTTCGCCCGGCGGCTCCAGGTGCAGGAGCGCCTCACCGAGGAGATCGCGCAGGCGATCCAGGACGTGCTCAACCCGAAGGGGGTGGGGGTGGTGATCGAGGCCTTCCATCTCTGCATGATGATGCGCGGCGTGCAGAAGCAGAACTCGCAGACGGTGACCTCGGCCGTGCGCGGGATCTTCCGCAACGACGCGCGCACCCGCGAGGAGTTCCTCTCCCTCGCGCACGGGCGCACCCACAGCCTCCTGTGACACTGCCGCTCGCGGAGCGCGCCGCGGTGGTCACCGGCGCGTCGCGCGGCATCGGGCTCGCGATCGCGCGCGCGCTGGCCGGCGCCGGCGCGCGGGTGGCGCTCCTCGCACGGAGCGCCGACGCGCTCGAGCGGGCGGCGGGGGAGCTGGGGAAGGGCGCCATGGCCGTCCCCGGCGACCTCGCGACGCTCGACGGCGTGGCGCGCGCCGCTCGCGCGGTGACCGACGCGTTCGGCGCCGTCGACATCCTCGTCAACAACGCCGGCGTCTTCGTCCCACGCCCGCTCGAGGCGATCACGCCGGCGGAGTTCGAGGACACGATCCGCGTGAACCTCGTGTCGCCGTTCGCGCTCGTGCACGCGGTGCTGCCGGGGATGCGCGAGCGCGGACGCGGGCACATCGTCACCATCGGCTCCGTCGCCGACCGCGTGGCGTTCCCGGAGAACGGCGCCTACTCGCCGAGCAAGTTCGCGCTCCGCGCGCTGCACGAGGTGATGCGCGCCGAGCTGCGCGGCACCGGCATCCGCGCCACGCTCGTCTCCCCGGGACCCACCGACACCCCGATCTGGGACCCCATCCACCGCGCCGGCACGGGGCGCTTCCCCCCGCGCGAGGCGATGCTCCCCGCCGCCGCCGTCGCCGACGCGGTCCTCTACGCCGTCACGCAGCCGGAGCGCGTGAACGTGGAGGAGCTGCGGCTCTCCTCCGCCTGACCCGGCGCCGTGTTCATCGAGCTGGTGGGCTCGCTGCGCTGCGTGCGCCCGCACGCCCCCGAATGGCTGGTGGCGTCGGCGGAGCGCATGGAGGCGCGCGACATCGTGCAGGGGGTGCTCGGCTGCCCGGCGTGCGGCGCCCGCTACCCGATCGAGCGCGGCATCGCGGACTTCCGCGATGCCGGCGCGAGCCCCGGCGCGGCTCCTCCGTCGAGTGACCCGGAGCTGGCGCTGCGCGCGGCGGCGCTGCTCGGGCTCGAGACGCCGGGAGGATTCGTGGTGCTCGCCGGCACGTGGGGCGCCGCCGCGCCGGCGCTGGTGGACATGGTGGAGCGGCTGCACGTGCTCGCGATCGACGCGCCCGAAACGATCGAGAGTGGCGGCGGGGTGTCGCTCGCCCTCGCGGCGGGGGAGATCCCGGTGCGGGCCGGCGAGGCGCGTGGGATCGTCCTCGACGCGGCGCACGCGGGGGAGACGTGGCTCGCCTCCGCGGTCGCCGCGCTGCGCCCCGGCCTCCGCCTCGTCGCCCCGGCCACGGCACCGGTGCCGGACGGCATGGAGGAGCTGGCGCGGGACGACAGAGTCTGGGTGGCGAGGAAGGATGAGAAGGTGGTGCCGATCACGATAGGGAGAGTAGGACATGGTGGCTAGACCACCATGGAACGCGTGTGGCGGGGGGGGGGGGGGGGGGGGGTGTGT
>CAMLEQ010000423.1 GCA_946479015.1 uncultured Gemmatimonadota bacterium
CGAGGTCCTCCACCTCGTTCTCGCGCTCGGTGCGCACCATGTCGATGGCGCTCTCCACGAGGTCGCGCACCATCGACTCGACGTCGCGCCCCACGTAGCCGACCTCGGTGAACTTGGTGGCCTCCACCTTGATGAACGGCGCGCCGGCGAGCTTCGCCAGGCGGCGCGCGATCTCGGTCTTCCCCACCCCGGTGGGGCCGATGAGGATGATGTTGTTCGGAGAGATCTCGTCGCGGATGCTGTCGGGCGCCTGCTGTCGGCGCCAGCGATTGCGGAGCGCGATCGCCACGGCCTTCTTCGCATCCCCCTGCCCGACGATGTATCGGTCGAGCTCCGCCACGATCTGGCGCGGGGTGAGGTCGGCGAGGCGCGCGATGGCTTGCTGGGTACGCTTGGACGGCATTATCTCACGCCAGCTCGAGTACGGTGATGTTCCTGTTCGTGTAGATGCAGATGTCCCCCGCGATCTCGAGTCCCTTGCGAACGATCTGCGCGGCGGGGAGCTCGGAGTGGACCACGAGGGCGCGCGCCGCGGCGAGCGCGTAGGATCCGCCGGATCCGATGGCGAGGATCCCGTCGTCCGGCTCGATGATGTCGCCGGTGCCGGAGATGACGAAGCCGTGCTGGCGGTCCATCACGGCGAGGAGCGCTTCCAGGCGGCGCAGCACGCGATCGCTGCGCCACTCCTTGGCCAGCTCCACCGCGGCGCGCGGCAGGTTCTCGGGGTAGCGCTCGAGCTTCTCCTCGAACTTCTCGAACAGCGTGAACGCATCGGCGGCGGCACCGGCGAATCCGGCGAGGACCTTTCCGCCGCGCAGCGTGCGAACCTTCTGCGCGTTCCCCTTCATCACCGTCTCGCCGACGGTCACCTGCCCATCTCCCCCGAGCGCGACGCGTCCATCGCGCCGGACGCCGAGGATGGTTGTGGCGTAAATGGTCGGAAGATTGTGCATGGGGGGAAATCTAGCGCGGGATGCGGGGCGTGGGGCGCGGGGCGCGCGCGGAATCGGGACTCGGGAATCGGGACTGGGGAAGGGGGAGAGGCCGCGGGGGGGGGGGCGCCCAGGCGCCGCCCCCCGCGCACCATGGTGCGGGGCGAGCGCCGCAGGCGCCGCCCCGCGGTCATTTCCCGCGTCCCGATTCCCGAGTCCCGAGTCCCGAATCCCGAGCTCCGCCGCTTCCGAGCCCCCCGCTCCTCGGCCAGTGACCGCCGCCGTCACGCCCGCGTCTATCCCAGCGATGACGACACCCACCATCCCCACCCCGACCGTCCCCCCACCACAATCCGCCGGGCACACGGCCCGGCTCCGTTCGATGTGGAGGGGGCCGTCCCCCGCGGCTTCGCCCGACGCCGTCTGGGTCCCCGCCATGTCCGCCATCCTCATCCTCGCCGCCGGCGCGATGAGCCTCGCCACGAAGCAGCCGTGGCTCTTCGCCGGACTCGGCCCCACGGCGGTCATCGTGGCGAGCAGCCCCACCCACCCCACCACGCGCGTGCACAACGTGGTGATCGGCCATCTCACGGCTCTCGCGTGCGCCTGGCTCGTGCTCCTCCTCCTCGGCGCGGGAGACTCCGCCTCGCTCTTCGGCGGCCACTCCATTCCCGTCGTTCGCGTGTGGGCGAGCGCGCTCGCCGTCGCGCTCACGGCGCTCGTGCAGCCGTCGCTACGGGCGTATCACCCTCCGGCGGCGGCCACGGCGCTGCTCATCACCCTCGGCGTGCACCGCGTCACCTGGAAAGTGTCGCTGAGCATGATGGCCGGCGTCCTCCTGGTGGCGCTGCTCGGCGAGTGGTTCCGGCGGCTCCGCGTGAAGGAGCAGCCCGGGCGGGGCGGCGATGCCTGACGCGCTCGACGTCGGCGGCAGGGAGATCGACGTCGTTCGGGCGGCACTCGAAGGCGATTACGAGATTCTGGAGGAGCTCGGGCGCGGCGGCATGGCCGTCGTGTACCGCGCCCGCGAGCGGGAGCTCGACCGGGACGTGGCGGTGAAGGTGCTCCCCCTGCCGCTCGCCTTCGACGCCGAGCTGGTGGAGCGCTTCCAACGCGAGGCAAAGACCGCCGCGCAGCTCGAGCACCCGAACATCATCCCCATCTACCGCGTGGGCCGCGCGGGGCGGGTGACCTACTTCGTCATGAAGTACCTGCGCGGGGACTCCCTCGCCGGCCTGCTGCGCGCGCGCGGCCGGCTGCCGGCGCCGGAGCTCCGTCGCATCCTCATCGAGACGGCGAGCGCGCTCGGCTACGCGGCGCGCCGCGGCGTGGTGCACCGGGACGTCAAGCCGGACAACATCATGCTCGACGAGGATGGGCGGTGCGTGGTGACGGACTTCGGGATCGCGCGCTCGGCATCGGACTCCACGCTCACCGCGACCGGCGTGTCGCTGGGGACGCCCCGCTACATGAGTCCCGAGCAGGCGCGTGCGAAGGGGGTGGACGGGCGGAGCGACATCTACAGCCTCGGCGTGGTGGGCTACCAGTGCCTGGCCGGAGACGTGCCGTTCGACGCCGACGACCCCGTCGCGATCCTCATGTCGCACGTCGGGACTCCCGTCCCACGCCCTGTCCTGGAGACGCCCGAGGAGCGCGAGCTGTTCGCCGTGATCGAGCGGATGATGGCCAAGCGGCCCGAGGAACGCTTCCAGAGCGCCGACGAGCTGATCGCCGCCCTCGGCGGCGAGCGTACGCGGACCGGGCGCGGGGCGGCGTACGTCGCGCCGCGCTCCGGGGGGACGGCGTACCCGGCTCCCGATGCCGGCCCACGCCCGTCGGCGGCGCTCGACGGCGCGCTCGACGCGGCGGTGGACGCCGGGATCCAGCTCGTCAGGCGGCAGCGGCCGAAGATCGCGGCCGGTGTCGCCGCCGCGATACGGTTCGCGGATGCGCAGCGGCCGCTCGTGCTCGCCCGCGCCCGCGCGGCGTCGGCCATCGGGCGGCGCTCGTGGAGGGCGATCGTCGCCGTGCTCGCGCTCCTCGCCGGCATCTACGCCGTCCGCCGGACCGTGCTCGCTCACCGGTCGCGCTGCCCGCGCGTGGCCGTGGCCGGCGATTCCGCCGCGCCGTCGTCGGCGTTCTCCGTGCTCGTGGACGCCGTGGGCGCGCGCGAGTCTGGTGACGATCTGGACGTCTACTACGATGTGTGTGGGCTCGAGCGAGGGACGGGGTTCAGGACCCGCGTGGCGGTGGTGAAGAACGAGTCCGGGTTGCGGCGGCTCCTGGGCCACTCGGTGGACCCCGTCACGGCGCGGTTCGACGAGAGCGCGGACGGTGTGGCCACACGTCTGCACCACACCCTGGAGCTGGGCGACGTTCCGCCGGGCTCCTATTCGCTGAGCGTGGTCGTCACCGACGAGCGGGGGCGGCGACGGGAACGTGGGGTGGAGTTCGTGGTGCGCGAGCGCTGACTCCCGAAGCGCTGACTCCCGAAGCACACCGACCCGAACGTCGTCTACATCCTCCACCGCGCGAACGCCGCCGACAGCGCGCGCGGCGTGCTCGCCGAGCGGAAGAAGCAGACCGCGTGATGCGAGCGGCGGGGGGGCCCCCGGCCCCCCGGGGGGCGGGG
>CAMLEQ010000424.1 GCA_946479015.1 uncultured Gemmatimonadota bacterium
CGCGCGCAGCGGCGGCGCGCCGGCGTCCGTGCGCGGCGCCGCGTCTCCCCCCGCCGCGCCGATGGCGATGGCCGCCGTCGGATCCGCCGCGGCGGCAGCCACGCGCAGCCGCGCCGCCTCCGCCGCCGCGGCGCCGAGCAGCAGCGCGTGCTCGCGCACATCGAGCCGCACGGCGGAGAAGCGGAACGCCTCCACTTCGCGCCGCAGCGGCGTGGCGTGCACGGCGGCGGCCGCGCCGCACCCGGCCTCCTCCAGCCCGCGCTCCACGGCGCGCAGGTCGGCCAGCAGCTCCTCCACGCCGGCGTAGCACGGCGTGTTCCGCGTGTCGTCGCCGCGCGCGCGCGCCGCGGTGCCGGCGAGCCTGCGCAGCATGCACGCGCCGAACTGCCGGAACAGCTCCCCCGGGTTCCGCGCGGCGATGGCCTCGCCCGCGCCGCTCTCCTCGAGCGCGCGCTCCACCGCGCCCCGGAACGACGGCGGCACGGCCACCGCGCGCTCGGAGATGCTGAGCGCGCGGAGCATCTCGCGGATCCGCCGGTCGTAGCGGCGCAGCGCCGTCCGGTGGTACTCCAGCACCGCCGAGCGCGTGACGTCGCCGGTGACGTTGGGGTTCCCGTCGCGATCCCCCCCGATCCACGAGCCCAGCTCGATCACCGGCGCATCCGCCGACTCCCCCGGATAGTACGTGCGCAGCGCGCGCGCGAGGTCGTCGTGCACCTCCCCCGCCGCGTCGAACAGCGTGTCCTCCAGGTAGTGGATCCCCCACGCCACCTCCTGCGCCACGGTCGGCTTCTCCAGCCGCAGCTCGCCGGTGAGCCAGAGCACCTCGATGTCCGCGCGGAGCGCGTCGAGCGCGCGGGAGCGCTCGTGTGGCAGCGGGGAGTCCAGCGCATCGCCGAGCTCGTGGTAGATCGCCTGGTGCTTCTCGAGCACGGTGACGCGCTTCGCCTCGGTGGGGTGCGCGGTGATGGTGGGGACCACGCGCAGCGCGCGCACGAGCTCCCGCACGATCTCCGCGGGGATCCCCGCCGCGTGCCACGCGTCGAACACACGCGCGAACGTGCCGGCGGCGGCCGCCTCCCCCTCGGCGGCGATGCTCGCGCGCCGCGTGCGCATGGCGTCGTGCAGCTCGGCGATGCTCAGGAGCTGCGCCCACACGCCGATCGCCTGGAGCGCGCGTGCCGGATCCGCCGGCGCGCCCTCGGCCGCGCCGGCCGGCTCCTCCCGCGTCTCCTCCCCGCCGCCATCGGCGATCGCCCGCTCCGCCCCCGGCGCGCGGGCGCGCACCACGCGCACGAGCAGGTCGTGCAGCAGCGCCTCGGCCTCGGTGGCGTGCGCCGCCCCGGTGCCCGTTTCCTCGGCCATCGACGTGGGGAGCGCCGCGGTCATCACGCCACCCGGTCGTGCGGCGCTCTCCCCTCGAAGAACGCCACCAGGTTGTCGAGCGCCCGGTTCCCCATCGCGATGCGCGTCTCCTCGGTGGCGCTCCCGAGGTGCGGCAGGAGCACCACGTTCTCCAGCGCCACGAGCGCCGGCGTCACCGACGGCTCGCGCTCGTAGACGTCCAGCCCCGCGCCGGCGAGCGCGCCGGTGCAGAGCGCCTGCGTGAGCGCGTCCTCGTCCACCACATCGCCGCGCGCCGTGTTGATGAGGAACGCCGTGCGCTTCATCCGGGCGAGGCGCCCGGCGTCCATGAGGTGACGGGTCTCCGGCGTGGCCGGGCAGTGCAGCGACACGAAGTCGCTCTCCTCGAGCACCCGCTCGATCGAGTCGCGCCGCTCGGCGTGCACGGCCGCGGCGACATCGTCGCCGGCGTACGGATCGTGGAAGAGCACGCGCATGCCGAACCCCTGGCTCGCGCGCCGCGCCACCGCGCGGCCGATGCGCCCGAGCCCGATGAGCCCGAGCGTCTTCCCCGACACGCGCGCGCCGAGCATGTGCGTGGGACGCCACCCCGTCCACTCGCCGGCGCGCACGTGGCGCTCCCCTTCCCCGGTGCGGCGCGCCACCATGAGCAGGAGGGTGATCGCGAGGTCCGCCGTATCGTCGGTGAGGACGTCCGGCGTGTTCGTGACCGCCACGCCATGCTCGCGCGCGGCCACGACGTCGATGTTGTTGTAGCCCACCCCGAAGTTCGCGACGATGCGCACGTGCCGGTTGGGGATCGCGAACAGCCCTGACGTGATGCGGTCGGTCACGGTGGGGAGGAGCGCATCGGCCTCGCACATCGCGTCGGCGAGCGCCGTCGCCGACATCGGCGCGTCATCGGCGTTGAGGCGCGCGTCGAACAGCGACGCCGCGCGCTGCTCCACGGGCGCGGGGAGCCGGCGCGTGACCACCACGCGGGGGCGCGGCGCCATGTCAGGCCACCACCATGCGGGGGCGCCGCGCGGCCAGCGCCTGCACCATCGCCGTCCCCAGCTCCGCCGGGCTCGGCGCCACGGTGAGCCCCGACGAGCGCATGATCTCCGCCTTCTCCGCCGCGCTGTCGCCGAACGCGGAGATGATCGCCCCCGCGTGCCCCATGCGGCGCCCGCGCGGCGCGGAGAGCCCCGCCACGTACCCCACCACCGGCTTCGTCATGTGGTCCCGCACGTACAGCGCGGCCTCCGCCTCCTGCGGCCCTCCGATCTCGCCGATCATCATCACCGCCTCCGTGTCAGGGTCCTCCTCGAACAGCGCGAGGATGTCCACGAACGAGCTGCCGTTGATCGGGTCCCCCCCGATCCCCACGCTCGTGCTCACCCCCAGCCCCAGCGCCTGCATCTGCGACGCCGCCTCGTAGCCGAGCGTCCCGGAGCGCGTCACCACCCCCACCGGGCCGCGCGTGTAGATGTGCCCGGGCATGATGCCGATCATCGCCCGCCCCGCGCTGATCACCCCCGCGCAGTTGGGGCCGATGAGCATCGGCTTCCGCTCGCGCGGGTAGCGGCGCAGGTAGCGCTTCACGCGGATCATGTCCTGGGCCGGGATGCCGTCGGTGATGCAGACGACGAGCCGCACGCCGGCGTCGGCGGCCTCCATGATCGCGTCGGCGCAGAACGCGGCGGGAACGAACACCCCGCTCGCCACCGCGCCCGTGGCGCGCACGGCGGCCTTCACGGTGTCGAACACCGGCACGCCGAGGTGCGTCGTCCCTCCCTTCCCCGGCGTCACGCCGCCCACGATCCGCGTGCCGTACGCGAGCATCTCGCGCGCGTGGAACGTCCCCTTGTCGCCGGTGAAGCCCTGGATGATCACCGGCGTGCTCTCGTCGATCAGGATGCTCATCGTCCACCCTCCACGGCCAGCGCGAGCGGGGCACCGGTGTCGCCGAGGGCGATCACGGACCTCTCCGCCGCATCGGCGAGCGAGTTCGCGGTGTGTATGCGCAGCCCGCTCTGGGCGAGGATGCGCCGCCCTTCCTCCACGTTCGTCCCCGCGAGGCGCGCCACGATGGGGACGGGGACGCGCACCTCGGTGGCCGCGCGCACGATCCCCTCGGCCACCCAGTCGCAGCGGTTGATGCCGGCGAAGATGTTCACCAGCACCACGCGCACGCGCGGGTCGGAGAGCACGAGGC
>CAMLEQ010000425.1 GCA_946479015.1 uncultured Gemmatimonadota bacterium
CGGTGGTGCTCATCCCCCAGATGTGGAGGTCGTGCACCTCCATCACGCCATCGAGCCCGCCGAGCAGCAGCGAGACCTCATCGGGATCGATGCCGGGAGGGACGGCGTCGAGGGCAAGGTTGAGGGAGTCTCGCGCCAGCCCCCAGGTGCTCCACAGGATGAGCGCCACGAGAAGGAGGCTCACCACCGGATCGAGCCAGAGCCAGCCAGTGAGCGCGATCAGGAGGCCGGCGACCACCACGGCCGCCGATGCGGCGGCATCGCCCAGCATGTGGAGGAAAGCGCCGCGGATGTTGAGGTCGTGGGCGCGCCCGCGCATGAACCCGAGCGCGGTCCCCGTGTTGATGACGATGCCGACCGCCGCCACGACCATCACGCTCGTGCTGGCCACCGGTACCGGATGGTACAGGCGCCCGATCGCTTCCACCGTGATCGCGCCCACGGCAATGAGCAGGATCGCGGCGTTGCCCAGTGCGGCGAGGATCGAGAAGCGCCGCATCCCGTAGGTGCGCCTCGGCGTGGGACCGCGCCGGGCGAGCACGCTGCCGGCCCACGCGAGGCCGAGCCCCAGCACGTCGCTCAGGTTGTGGCCGGCGTCGGAGACGAGGGCGAGCGAGTGGGCGCGCAGCCCGAACAGGAACTCCGCGAGCACGAACGCCACGTTGAGCCCCACGCCGATCGCGAACGCGCGGTCGAAGCTCGCGGGCGCGTGGTGATGGCCGTGGCCGTGCGAATGATCGTGGTGATCGTGATCGCCGTGATCGTGATGATCGTGATGATCGTGCGCGTGAGGCATCTGGTCGCGGGGCTGGTGCGCGGCGCGGCGGCGCACTGGTGAATATACCATTCGCTACCTTTCCGCGATGCCCCGCATCGACCGCGCGCTCGGCACCATGCGCGCCACCACCGCCCTGGCTGCGCCACGCCCCGCGTACGCGGCGGGACTGCGAGGCGCCATCGCGACGGTGCTGCCGCTGGTGGCCGATGCGCTGCTGCACCTGGGCGGTGGCGTGTGGATGAGCCTCGGCGGGTTCAACGTCGCCCTCTCCGACCGTGGCGGGGCGTATCGAGTGCGCGCGGCAACGATGGCCGCCGTCCTCGCCAGCGGGGCGGCCGCGGTGCTGCTCGGCACCCTCGCGCGCGGCGAGCTCGCGCTCGCCGTGCCCCTCGTTTTCGTCGTCGCGCTCTTCGCCGGCCTGGCGCGCGTGTGGGGGAGTGCCGGCATCAGCATCGGTGGCGCCGCACTCTCCACGCTGGTGATCGCGCTCGCCGAGCCGGCCACCTCATTCCCCGACGCGTTCGTCCGCGCCGGCTTCGCCGTGGCGGGCGGCCTCGTGGCGATGGCCATCGCGCTGGTGATCTGGCCGCTGCGTCCCTTCCGGCCGGCGCGCATGGCAGTCGCGAGCGGGTACGACGCACTCGCGTCGTACGCGAGCGACCTCGCGCGGTACAACCGCGCCCGCAGCGCCGGAATGGACGCCGACCTCCCGGCGGGGAGCGCCGCCGTGCGTGGGGCGCTCGAGAACGGCCGGACCGTGCTCGCGCGCATGCGTCGCGGACGGCCCGGCTCGAGCGGGCGCGAGGAGAACCTCGTCGTGCTCGGCGAGGGAGTGGACCAGCTGTTCGGCCACCTGGTGGCAATCGGCGAGCTCGTGGACAGCATCGCACCGCACGAGCGTGTGCCGCAGGCCGACGCGCTGCTCACGGACCTGCTCGAGCGCGTGACCGTGACCCTGCGCCAGCTCGCCGTCGCGGTGCTCGAGGAGAAGAACCCGGTCCCCGTGGCGGTGGAGTGGACTGGCGACGCGCTCCGCCAGGCCGTGGCTGGCGGGGATCTCCGTCCCGACGTGTGCGCGCACTACCTGCAGGCGGCCGCCATCCTCGACCGGGCGGCGCAGTTCGCGAGCGTCGGGTCGGTCACGGTGGAGGCGCTCCGTGGCGGCCACCCGCCGGTGCACGTCGCCCGTGCCGCCGCGGCCGAGGTGGGCGACGAGGGCGCGAGCGCGTTCGCCCTCCTCGGCGCGGTGTTCGCTCCCGGTTCGCTGCTGCTGCGGCACGCGCTCCGGCTGGCAGTGGTGGCGTCCATCGCGGTCGGACTCGCCGGCACCCTGCATCTCAAGCGCGGCTACTGGCTCACGATCACCGTGATCGTGATGCTCCAGCCCTACACGAGCGCCACCACCAACCGCGCACTGCAGCGCGTGCTGGGCACGGTGCTGGGCGCGATCCTCACGGCGCTCCTCGGGGCGGCGTTCCACGACCCGCGCGCGATCCTCGTGCTGTCGTTCTTCTCCGCGGCGGCGTGCATCGCCCTGCTGCCGATGAACTACGCCGCGTACTCGATCTTCCTCACGCCCACCTTCGTGCTGCTCGCCGAGTCCGCGGCTGGCGACTGGCACCTGGCGTCGGCGCGGGTGATGAACACGCTGCTGGGCGGGGCGCTGGCGCTCGCCGGGGCACGCCTGCTCTGGCCGAGCCCGGAGTCGCGACGCATGCCGGGATACATGGCGGCCGCCCTTCGGGCGATGCGCGACTACCTGGCGGGTGTGGCCGGGCTGTTCGAGGATCGCAGCGACGAAGCCGGCGCCGCGCTGCGCGCCGCGCGGCGGCAGGTCGGGCTCGCGGCAGTGAACGCGGAAGAGTCGTTCCAGCGGCTGGTGGCCGAGTACGACGGGCCGGAGGGCGACCTGTCCCCGCTCATGACCTTCCTCACTTACACCCGCCGCGCCACGGCGTCCATCGCGGCGCTCGCGCTGGCGCGCCACGGTGCGCCGCCGGGCAGCCGCGCATCGCTCGAGCCCTTCATCCGCCGCGCCGAGTCGGTGCTCGACGATCTCGTGCTGGCGGCATCCGGGGAGCGGCGCCCCGCACCCCTCCCGATCCTCGTCGAGGATGCCGAGCTGGATCGCGATGCGGCGCCCCTGCTCCGCGCGCGGGTCGACCGCGTGGCGCGACAGATCCGCCTCCTGCACGACGCCCTGGATCGCTGGGCGGCCACGCAGGCGAGCGAGGGCGCGGCGTCACCCTGACGCCGCGCCCTCGGCACCCGGTGCGACCGTCAAGCGCACCGGGTGGAGCTGCACGACTCGGTCAGTTGCCCGAGGACGTACGCGGCGCCGGCGGCAGCTGCGCCAGGCGGCGCTTCATGGACTGGAAGCCCTGCGAATCGGTGCGCAGCCCGCTCAGCCGTCCCGAGTTCGCGTTCAGCATGCGCTGGATGTCGGCGATGCGGTCCTGCGTGCCAGGATGGTCGGCGAACCACGAGATGGTGTTGCTCCCCCCGCTCTGCTGCTCCTCGGCGAGCAGCTTCTCGAAGAAGGTGAGCATGCCGCGCGGGTTGATGCCGGCGCGCATCTCGGTGTTGAAGCCACCTTCGTCGGCCTGCACCTCGTCGGCACGGCTGTTCTTGGCGAAGTACGCCGAACCGCCCACCTGGATGGCGGCCTGTGTGACCTGGTTGTTGCAGACGTTGGTGAGGGTGCAGGCGAGCGCGACGCCGATGTTCGCGTTGTTCACCTGCTCCATCTGCTTCACCGAGTGCCGCTGCACCACGTGCTCGA
>CAMLEQ010000426.1 GCA_946479015.1 uncultured Gemmatimonadota bacterium
ACACGCGCCGTACCTACCTCCTCACCCCGTCAGTTCCCCACACGCGACACGCGTTCTTCGGTGGTCCAGCGACTATGTCCTAGTCTTCCTAGTCTTCAGCCCCCGATTCTGTTCCGTTCGCCACGCAACTCCGTTGCCACGCGTGTCGTGTCGCCGTATGGTAGACGCCATTCCATGCGCGGAGGCGTTGCATGGTGTCAGGTCGGAGTGAGTGGAGACCCGGCGAGTCGGCACTCGGAGCGCCGTGGGAGCTCGCGAGCACGTACGCTCCGCCGCCCGCTGGCACGCATCGTGTGAGGACGGAGGCGGAGTGGAACGCGGGCGCCTTCGAGCGGACAGCGGGGAGCGCGCTGTCGGCGGCCGTGGTGACGGGGATCGCGGTGGCGCTCGCGAGCGCGATCCCGGAGACGCTCCGCGCGCCGGTGCTCGCGCTCTCGCTCATCGTGTGGGCGGTGATGGTGCTGCGCGCCATCGTCGCCGCCGCGCGCACCGCGCACGCGAAGTTCGCCGGTGGCGAGCGCGTGCCGGTCGCGATCGCGTGCGCCGGGATCGCGGCGGCGCTGCTGGTGGGAGCGCAGCTCGAGCTCATCCGCGCCGTGCTCGGCCGACACGACCTCGTGTGGCTGCTCGACTGGCGATGGACGCTCGCCCAGGCGCAGGCGATCGCGCGCTTCGGCGGCGCGGAGCACGCCCTCGACTACGCCGGCGCCCCGATCGGCGCGCCCGTGGGACCGGCGTGGCTCGCCGGCGCGGCGCAGCGGCTGTTCGGCATCGGGATGGGGTTCGTCCTCTTCGGACTCGTGCCGGCGCTGTGCACGCTCACGATCGTCATCGCCGGAATGCGGCTGCTCCGTCGATGGGGGGTGCTGCATCGCCACGCTGCCATCGCGGTGGCGCTGACGCTCACGCTCCCGCTCGCCGCTTCCACGCTCCGCGGCGCCGCACGCGGCATCGCGCGCATCGACAGTCCTCTCTCGTGGCACTACCTCCCCACGAGCATCGCGCTCGCCTCGCTGTTCGCGCTGGCGGTGGGGTTGGCGGCGCTCGCGATCGTGCACGCCGGGAGCGCGCGGTGGAGCTCGCTCGCGCTCGGCGCGGCGGGCGTGGCGAGCGTGGGGGCGCTGCGGCCGGAGTATCTGGTGGGGATCGCGGTGGTGGCGGTGCTGTGCGGGGCGCGGGGCGAGGGGCGCGGTATTCGGGACTCGGGGCTCGGGAAACGTGAAGCGGCGGCGGGGGCGGGGATCATCGGCGGGATGCTGCTCATTGCGGTGTGGGCGCCGGGGATGGGGATGCTCGGCGGTGTGCACTGGATGGCTGGAGCGGAGCGCGGGCGGTGGATCGAGCCGCTGAGCGTGGGGACGGCCGTGGCGGTGGTGGCCGCGATGGTGTGGGCGATCGCGTATCTCGAGGAGCCCGCCGCGTGGCGCACGATCGGACGCGCGCTCGCCGCGTGCGCGCTCGCGGTGCTGGTCGTTTCGCTCGCGTCGCACTGGGTGGGCATCGGCGCGCGGAGCGATGTGCTCGCGAACGCGCGCGCGATCGGCACGAGCGATGATCTCGCGCGCGAGCTGCGGCGCGCGATGGGGCGCGCGGTCGAGCCGCCACGTCTGCTGCTGCTCATGACGTCGTTCGCGATCATCGTGGTCGCCGTCGCGCACGCGTCACGCGCGGTGCGCGCCGCGGCCGCCACGCTCGGCGCGCTCGTGGTGCTCTCTCCGCTCGCGCTGCTCGCGCGCGCCTCCAGGCACGCGCCCGCGGTGGACGCGGCGGAGGATGGCGCGCTACACGACGTGCTGCGGCACGTGCCGCAGGGTGACGGCGTGCTGCTCGTGTCCAGCGATCTCGCCGATCCGGCGGACGACTGGGCGCGCCCGCTCGGCAACGCGTTGCTCGTCGTGTACGGCGGCCAGGCGTTCTACGTGGCGGACGTGCGGACCGTGCACTACGCGCGCCCCGATGCCCCCGCGCGGATGCGCGAGCTGCGCACGTTCTTCGGCACGCCGTGGTCCGCATGGCACGACGCGTGGGCGGTGCGCGCCGGAGTGACGCACGTGCTGGTGCACGACCGCTGCCCTCCGGTGTGGCTGAGCGACCGCGGCGTCCCCCTGCTCGAGCTCGCCCACTCCGGCGCCTGGACCGTCTACGCCCTCGACCACCGCCAGGCACCGAGCGCTCCTCCGTGGCCGGAGGGGGTGCGGGAGGTCAGGGCTGTGTACGGCAATGGGGGGTGCCTTTGAGGAGAGGGGATAGGAGCTGGTGGCTAGACCACCATGGAACGCGTGTGGCGTGTAGAAGGCGGTGGTAGGCGAGAGGAGATGGGTAGAGCGCGTGTAGGCTCGGCTGTAGGCGGACTCTCTCTACATCCCGCCCTACACGCGCTCTACCTGTCTCCTCTTCCCGTCAGTCCCCCACACGCCACACGCGTTCCATGGTGGTCTAGCAACTAGGTCCTACCATCTCCCGTAATCAGAGCCCTCACCACCCTCTCCCCCGCCCGCCCGTCCCACCCCTCCGGCCTGCGCGGCGCTTCCGGGCGGCGGGCGGCGCGGACGAGTGCCGGGAGCGCGGCGGGGTCGGGGGCGAGACGGTTGGTCCCCTCGATGATGGTGATCGGGCGCTCGGTGTTCTCGCGCACGGTCAGGCAGGGGACGCCGAGCGCCGTCGTCTCCTCCTGTAGCCCGCCGGAATCGGTGACCACCACGTGCGCACAGCGCACGAGGTCGAGCATCTCCGTGTACGCCACCGGCTCGAGCAGCCGCACGGCGCCGAGGTCGATCCCCGCATCGGCGAGGCGCTGCTTCGTGCGCGGGTGCGCGGGGAAGATGACGGTGCGCTCCTCCGCGATGGCGCGGAGCGCGCCGGCGATCGCCCGGAGGCGGGCAGGCTCGTCCACGTTCGATGGGCGGTGCAACGTGACGATGACGGCCTCGCCGATGACCCCCATCCGCTCGCGGAAGCCGCTCGCCTCCGCGGCCGCGAGCGCGTGGAAGAGGGAGTCCACCATCACGTTCCCGACGAAGACGATCTCATCCTCCGGTTCCCCCTCGGCGCGAAGCGTCGCATCCGCGTCGCGAGACGGGGTGAGCAGCAGGGAGGCGAGCCGGTCGGTGACGATCCGGTTGATCTCCTCCGGCATCGTGCGATCGCCGGAGCGGAGCCCGGCCTCCACGTGCGCCACGGGGAGAAGAAGCTTCGACGCGACGATCGCCGCGGCCATGGTGGAGTTCACGTCGCCGTAGACCACCACCCAATCGGGGCGCTCGCGCTGGAGTACCGGCTCGATGCGCTCCATGATCCGCGCCGTCTGCACCGCATGCGACGCCGAGCCCACCTCCAGGTCGACCTCGGGCGCGGGGATCCCGAGCTCGCGAAAGAACGCCCCGGACATGGCATCGTCGTAGTGCTGTCCGGTGTGGACGACGAGCTGATCCACGCCAGCGGCCCTCGCCGCGCGGTGGACGGGAGCGAGCTTCGGAAAGTTGGGACGCGCGCCGACGACGTGGAGGAGCTTCATGGGGTGGGGAGCTATGTATAAGGATGGAGGGTAAGATACCAGGGGC